>DASRQP010000179.1:0-1825 GCA_035696585.1 Candidatus Acidiferrales bacterium
AGGCGCGACAGCGGGAATGTTGGTGTGCCTGGTGGATCATCCGTTGATTTCGGCGCAACTTGTTTCGACGCTCGTCGAAACATTCGACCGCGACAAAAATAAAATTGTGATTCCCACGTATCGCGGCAGGCGCGGCCATCCGGTAATTTTTCCAAGTGCGTTGTATGCGGAGCTGCTCGGCGTGCGTGAAGGCGCGCCGGAAAATATTGGCGCGCGTGCCGTAGTGCGCGGCCACGCCGCGGACGTGGTCGAAGTTCCGGTAAACGAAGAGGGCGTCATCGTCAATTTGAACGATCCTGAAACTTTCCGCCGCTTCTCGGCGCAATCGCAATAGGGGTAAGATCAGAAGAACATGACCGGCATGCGCGATATTCCCTCGAAGGGTTACTGCTGCTCATCGTGGCAGTCTCTCTGTTTTTGGGGATGCGCATTCGCCGTATTTTACGCAGCCGGACTCCTCGCCATCTACTGGCTGCACATGCAGATCTATCAAACGGCCGTGCTCTTCGCCGCGCTTGGACTGGCCTGCGTGGCAAATCTGGTGCGTAACCGGACTTTCCACTGCGTGATCACCGCGCCGTTTTTCCTTCTTGTGGCGCTCGTGTTTGCGCTCGGCACAGCGGGCGTTTGGAAAATCCACGCAGGGTTTCTGTGGATCGCCGTGGCGATTGTTGTGTGTGCTGCGTTGTTGCTCGAACGAAGATTCGCTTCCTGAAATTCCTTGCACTACTGGAACAGCCACAATTCCGAGGACCACGAGCATGATTGCGGGCGTCGATGGATACAAAGGCGGTTGGATTGCAACGATTCAAGGAAACGATGATAAGGCCCATGTCGAATACTTTCCGACGTTCTCGGATCTCGCCAAGAAAACAGATTTGAATTTGATTGTTATCGATATTCCTATCGGGCTGCCCCAACCAGGAAGTCCGCGACGCGCCGACATCGAGGTGAGAAAACTTCTGCGGCAGCGGGGTTGCTGCGTTTTCCCGGCACCCATCCGCCCGCTCTTGAAATGCCACACCCAAGCCCAGGCTACAACGGAGGGTCGGCAACTCGAAGGGAAGGGATGCCCGATCATGTTGTGGTGCATCATTCCAAAGATCAAAGAGGTCGACAGCCTAATGAGGACTCAAGCCGGACTGAAAGCGCGAGTGAAAGAAGGCCATCCAGAAGTAACATTCGCAGTCATGAATGGCGACCAACCGATACCCGTCTCGAAACATAAGCGGGAAGGACAGCAGATTAGGCTCGAGCTTCTACGAGAATGGTTCGGCGACCGACCACGCGATGATTGCCATGCGAAGCCTGGCGCTCGCGGGGATATTATCGATGCTTACGCCATGCTTTGGACAGCGCGACGATTCGTCAATGATTCTGGACGCGTGAGAAGATTTCCGGATGGCGAAGCACCCATAGACTCCGAAGGTCTTCCGATGCAAATCATTGCTTAGTTGGATTTTCCTCGAAGGCATTTTCCTAAGACAATTTGGCGAAGAGGGCGACGAGCGCGTCGGAAGCGAGTTGCGCGCCGTGAAATGTAGCTTGCGGCAGGCCGCCGAGAGCGTCGGAGATTTGCGCAGCGGTGACGCCCCACGCTTCGTTGAGGGGTTTGCCGGCGACAAGTTCCGTCAGCGCGGAAGCGGACGCGAGTGCCGTGACGCATCCTTGCGCTTTGAAACGCACAGCGGAAATTTTCCCGCCGTCGACGCATACGGCAAGTCGAAGAGTATCGCCGCAAACGGGATTCGTGACGTCGACGGCAGCGGTTGCGGCCGGCAGATCGCCCGCGTTGCGTGGATTTTTGAAATGGTCAAGAACGGCC
>DASRQP010000180.1:0-7353 GCA_035696585.1 Candidatus Acidiferrales bacterium
GCACCTATGGCTTGTGCGCAGGACGCTCAAGCGGGGTCGCCCGCCATTGCGCGCGTTATCATCACCGCTGTGGCTTCCTCAGGCAAGGAGGTTCCTGCGCTGGGACGCCAGGATGTATCTGTCCACGAGGATAAGAAGCCCTGCACGGTCTCCGATTTGACGCCTATGGGTAGTTCGAGCGAGAAATTGCAGCTGGCGATTCTGATCGATCAGAGCTCCACAACGCGACTCGGTCAGCAGTTAAAAGACATTTCTCAGTTCATCGATGCGCTCCCTCCCGATTCCAGCATCGCCGTCGCTTACGCGATGAATGGCACGGTGATGATGCCGCAGACCTTCACGACAGACCGGGCAGCCGTGAATAAGACCTTACATCTGACTACCGGACCGTCGGCGGGAAACACGGCCATTTACGAGGCTTTGGCAACTTTGATCAAACAGTGGCCCCGCAATACCATTCGTCGCGAAGTTCTCTTGATCAGCGATGGCATTGATGACACCTATGGCCGGCAACAAACAGAACCGGGGCAAAACCCTTCGCTCGAACGAGCCATTCAGCTTGCGCAGCAAGAAAATATCACGGTGTTCAGTATATTCGTGGGCTCCGGTCGTGCTACGCAAAATGAATTTCTGAATCTGAATGGCCAAGGTTCGCTGGCCGATCTGACTTCTTCCACTGGCGGATCTGCTTTCTCGCAAGGCACGCAAACGCCCATCTCTTTTCGTCCCTTCCTCGACGACTTGCAAAAAATGCTTGGCCAGCAGTATCTGCTGACTTTCCGTCCCGCACCGTCCCGAAAACCCGGCTATCACGATTTGAAAGCTGCCGTGGAAATTCCGCACGTAAAGCTGCTGGCGCCAACTAAAATCTATTTGCCCTAACGCTCGTTACAATGCAGTGAGGAAATTGCCGTGTTACTTGCCGTGAGGATGCCTGCGCAGCGCCGCGGGATTCGGATATTTTGCGTCCGGCAGCCAGAAGTGGAAGAAAACCCAACACAAAATGAGGACCGCGAAGCACACAACACTGCCTTCCGGTCCCACCGAACCCCCGGTCAATAACTTGGGCCCGTGGAAACTGGGATTCAGCATGTGTCCCGGGGCGACTTGTCCGCTATCGGGCACGCCGTAGAAAAACGTCTCGGCCCAATCCCAGGCCGCATGAAACCCGATGGCCATCCACAAATCCCCTGTGCGCCGCAGAATCAGGCAGAGGAGAAATCCCACGGACCCTGCCCCCAGCGCGCCCACCCAGTCTTCGCCGCCGTTTCCCAAGTGCAGCGCGCCAAACGCAATCGACAGCAGCATAGCCGCAGGCCAAAAGCCAATTCCTGTCGTCAACGTGAACAATGCATAGCCACGCGCTGAAAATTCCTCCGTGAATCCGACAAGCAAGAACGCAACGCCCCAAAGCGCCGCGTATTTCACGAGCGCGCCGCCGTGCAACGCGAACGTCCCAAAATAAAAAACGCCCAGCGCTCGCAAACTCCCCAGCAGGATGGTCATCGCCACGAAGCCGACAATCGCTCCTTGCCAAAATCCTTTTTGGAAAGCCTTGCGTCCGGGCAGTCCATAATCGCCAATCGTGCGGCCTTCGATTTTCGCCATGATCCAGCTGGCGAATAAGAACAGTAAAAAGACGACAGCTTCGCCGACGATGATGCTCGTCATGGAAAATCCGCGTTGCGGCGGCTGTCCGTGAGAGAGGAGTTTTCCTCCATAGTGGAGAGCTGTGAGAAATGCGGCGATGATCGCCGCGAAAATCAGCAGCCGCCAACCAGCGCGTAATCCATTCGGCCCGAAAAAGATCTCGTTCATCGCGGATTTACTATCCGACGGAAAAGGTGGCGGAACGTCACCGCTCGAAGGAATTCCCGGCGGCGTGAGTGCGCTGTTGAATAGCGGCGTAGCAGAACCGATGGGGGGCTGGGGCACCTATTTTCTTCTCCTTGCCTTCCGCGGAAGCGCGCATTAGTCAGTATGTGTGCAAGTTTCAGATACGCGAGATTGCGAATGGATGTTCCGAGACTAAAATATCATCAAACGAGGCGCGCGCCATTTCAAAACGTCAGCGAGATGTCAGTGCTATGAAGATTCAGAGGAGCGCGTTTGCTCAGCGTGGGCGCGTGGTGAGGCCAGCCTGTTTCCAGAGCTTCTCCCAGTGCCAGACGCCGGGAGTCTTGTCGAGGATGCGGTAGCCGAGCTGATGGGCCAGCATCAAAATCTGGCCGCGATGATGCGCCTCGTGCGAGAACATGTACGCGAACATCGTTCCTCCGGCGGGCCACGTTTGCGCCCAACTGCCGCGAGAGAACTTCGTAACGCGGCGATTCGGAGCGGCTGAAAGAGCATCGGACAGCATGCGCAGGCACTGTGCGGCGCTTCTCTTGTGCGCGGCGGCAGCGTGTTTCATGGTGCAGCGGTCGGGATCAAGTGGTGGGGGACACTTCAGATGCGGCGCGGAGTTCTTCAGCCACACCAGACGGCTGTTGTGCAGATGCACGAAGATGGCCGCGATTGTCCGGCCAGCGCCTTTTTGACCTGGCGGATGGGCACGCCACGCACGAGCGTCGAGTTCTGAGAGGATGAGCTGGTTCATGGCGTCGTTGCTTGCGTAGGTTTCGAGTAGAGAGTCGCGAATCTCGGTAAGCGCGGCGTGAGACTGAAGCGTCACGGAAGTTCTGCCAGTTATTTACCGCTGTGACTGGCTACCCACGCATCGAGGACGCGCTGTTGGTCGGGCGCCACATCCTCGAATACGATGCCCATCCCGAATTCGGCATGCACGTGCAGTACGCGTCCGGCCGATTCAAACACCTTCCCATCCTTGCTAATGCGCACGCGAATCGCGGTGTCTTCGGCGAAGGGGTTCAGCGCTCCCGTGTAACACCCCGTCGAACTCAGCTGCGTTGTCTGAGCGGCCATGCGGTCGCCCGTCTTGATTTCGACCAATTCCGCCAGCGCAACGAACGGAAAACGATGGGCCATCCGGCGTTTCATGCCGGGTTCATCTTGCTGCGGATTGTCGGATGATGAATTCGGTGGCCGATCAACCATTTTCCCGCCCCTTATCTGCCTGCGCAGCCGGCGTTGCTTGCGGCAGGCATACTGCTGTCGGCAATACTGCCTGTGCTGGTGCGCCGCGCGCTGCCTACACCTTAACCGTCCCGCCCGTTTTCGGCAATAGGAGTCCTGCTCAAGAGTTTCTCCGGGTATCGCTCAGGCTAATAAGTGGCCTGACAGGGCAGATCGGCAAAACGAGCGGCCGGCTCATTTTCCAATCGCAACAAATCTGCATTTTGTCATCCTGCCATTTTGGTAGTTGACCGTGGGACTCTAAATTCGAGAGACTATAGGGTTGCGATAGCTCGCCCAGCGCACTAGCAACATCTTTCAGGCGCGCCCCGCAACTTGGACAACTAAGGACGAACAATGAACTCGCCGATTGGTGAACTACTTCCCCCGACAAGATTGATGCTCACGCCAGGTCCGTCGTGCATAGACCCGCGTGTTTACCGTGCCATGTCTACGCCCATCGTGGGGCACCTGGATCCATGGTTCCTCGAAATGATGGGCGACGTGCAGATTCTTCTCCGCCAAGTTTTTCAAACGCAGAACCGCCTCACTTTTCCCATCTCCGCATCCGGCTCGGGCGGAATTGAAGCAGCGGTGCTGAATCCGCTCGAAGCGGGCGACGAAGCCATCATCTGCGTCAATGGCGTATTCAGCGAGCGCATGGCGATTATCGCCGAGCGCACTCCGGCAAAGATTATTCGCGTCGAAGCTCCTTACGGAAAGCCCTGCGACCCTGACGATGTGCGCCGCGCAGGCAAAGGCAAAAAGATCAAGATTCTCGGAGTCACGCACGGCGAAAGCTCGACGTCGGTGGTGACGAATCTCGACAACATGCGCAAGGTCGCAGACGAACTCGGAGCGTTGCTCGTCGTCGACACAGTTTCGACGCTCGCGGGTATGCCCGTCGATGTCGACAAGACGAATATCGACATTTGCTTCAGCGGTTCGCAGAAAGCATTGAGCGCGCCTCCGGGAATGTCCCCGATCACGGTGAATGCGCGGACGGAAGATGTGCTGCGCGCGCGCAAGACTCCCGTGCAAAGCTGGTATTTCGATTTGACCACAACAATGAATTACTGGGGTAAGGAACGCACCTACCATCATACGGCGCCGATTTCGCTTGTGTTCGCGTTACGTGAAGCGCTGCGCATCGTACTGGAAGAGGGCTTGCCCGCGCGGTGGGAACGTCACAAAGAGAATCGCGACGCGCTGGTGGCTGGGCTCGAAGCCATGGGACTCGAGATGTTCGTTGAGAATCCGAAGGACCGTCAAGTCACGGTGACCGGCATCAAGGTGCCGAAGGGAATTGAAGATTCCAAAGTGCGCGGGCAATTGCTAGATGAATTCAATATCGAAATCGGCGGCGGATTTGGTCCGATCAAGGGCAAGTTGTGGCGCGTTGGATTGATGGGCTATGGTTGCCAGAAAAATAACGTGCTCATATTTCTGGCCGCTCTCGAAAAGTGTTTGCTCGATCAGGGTTTCCGGCTTCCGGCGGGCGCAGGCGTGGGCGCGGCGATACGGAGCTACTCGGAAAAGCACGCGGCGATGGCGGGCCACAAATAGGTGAGGAGAAGTTCGAGGTCAGACGAAAAATGACGATGAGCGCAACAACGGTAACGCGGATTCCGAATCAAGGGGCGATGAGCGATTTCGTAAGGCCCTTTGAAGTGGCGTCGAAGATGACCGACGTCGTTTATCGTTGCCGCTTCTCGCATTGCTGGAACGGCATAGCGACGCGCCATGCGGATACTATCGACTGCAAATTTTATGTCGACGGCAAAGGCGTCGTGCTCGGGTTGGCACACACCGCATTTATGGAATTTCAGAATCGCGCGAGACGGTATTTGACCGACCGCGAAGCCAGCTTCATAGCTGCGGAGTATTTAGGCGAGCGGCTTGAACAAGAAGACGAACACGAGCTCTACGACGTCTCGCACGAAGACGTGATGCGCATCGTCGAAAAGTTGCGAGTACGCTAATTTCCACTCCCAAACGAAATTGCAACGAATGTTTTGTCTAGCGGGTCTCGAAGGTTAAATCGACGGTTGCTGTTTCGCCCGCGCGCACCGTGACTTTCTGTTCTTGCGTTCCAAACGTTGCGGTCCAAACTGCAAGCGTATATTCGCCCGGCGGGACACTCTTCAGGACGAAGCCCCCGTCGCTGCCGGTGACTGCATAGAACGGATTATCCACGACCCCGATGTATGCCTTCATCCATGGATGCTCATTGCAATGCACGGGAATCATGATTTCGGGATGCGTGAATTTCCGAATCACCGACGGTGAACCCGGCTCCTGCGTGACATTCCATTCCCGGTTGATTTTTGCGACCACGTGAATGTTATGCGTGGTGGGATCGAGCGTCAGAACCTGAAGTGGCTGGCCCACCATGATGCCAAGAACATGCGGCTCGTACATGCACCCGGTTTGAGTGAGATTCACCGAATTGCGCGGAGCAGGCCCTGCAAGATCGGTGCTGCCGTGCTCGATGTAAACGAATGCGTTGGGCAACGTTCCGTTGTCGTTCACCGCACCATCTTGGGCATGCACGGCCGTCGAATGTTCCGACACGCAGACCGGATCTTTACCCATATCGAGCGGCAACAGCTTCGGTTTGTTTCCCTTGAAATAGATTTTACCGGTAATCGCCCCGGTTCCGCTCGCAGTGTTTCCGGCTCGCGGAGGAGACGCTTTCACAACGCCGCCCAACATGACTGATCCGAGCCCAAGAGATACAAACAGCATAGCGCGCTTGGCAGTCGATCTTTTCGCATTTTTCGACATTGCTTTTGCAACCTACCTTTCTTCCGTCGGGAACTTGTGAGTTTCCGCGTCAGCGTGCCCGTCGGTTGCGAGACGCCTCTTGTACAGGCACGGCGTGAATCAGCGGGCGTTTCCGGCTAAAAGATCAAGCCGAGATAAAGATAAACAGAATTGTTGTCACTGGCGTTGCGTCCTGCTCCATCATAGTTGGCGCCGCCGCCGTTAAACTGTGTGTAGCCCGTGTATTGCACCGCCATGCGCACGTTCTGCACCGGCCAGTAGGTGAAATTCAAGATGTATCCCTTGCTATTCGGACTGCCATTCTGGCTGCCCGTCAGCGGCGCGGGCAAGAGTTGCAGAGGATCGGTGACACCCGTAGTTGCGAAATACTCGAATGCGGGAGCGTAGCGGTAGCCGAAGTGGTAAACCGCATTGATTCGGTAAGTATTCAAACGGTGCGGCACGAAGCTTGCGGCGCTCGCAGCAAAATCTGCGTTCAAATCCGAATTCTCACGAATGTATGTGCCATGCAAAGTGAGGAGGTTATTCCTCCACTTGGGCAGGACGCGTTCAAATTGCGCATCCACTGCGTAGTCGGTGTAGATATTTTCCGGCCCCGTGATCGCCTGCGGTGTGGAGCGCATGTGCATGCCGTATGTGCCAAACTCCAGATAACTATTTCCCATGGTTTGCTGCCAGGCGGCGCGCCAGTACGGCGCAGCTCCCTGAATGTTGAAGTTGAACCCTGTTCCAGGGTTGGGCAACGGTTCGCCGAGGTGCGAGGAGCGATAGACCGTCGCCGCACCGTATAAGTGATCGTTCCACATGGCGTATCCGCCGATTCCAGCGACGTCGAGTCCTAGTGGGCCGTCAATGATTGCGGCCGCGGCAGGGGTTGGCGCGGAAGGCGAAGCAATCCACGGGAATCCCCAGGTTGGCGTGGAATTCCACAGATCCTCAACCGTGGGATTGTTGTTCAGGTCTATTCCATAGACGAGGGTCTTACCTCTGACCAAGCGATTATTTGCATAACGTATGTCCGTATTGTCGAGACTGAAATGGTCAGACTGTGCGTCATAGGTCGCTTGGACGAATCCGCCGAGATGTGTGGCGTAAGCGCCAGCAAGAAACAACGAGACATCTTGCGGAATCGAAAAACTCCAGTTCTGAGTGCCATCCTGGGGACGTTGGGTTCCGGTGTTGGAAATCTCGAACCACGCGGACAAAGGGAGATAAGACAATAAGCTTAAGCCGGCTTTTTCCTTTTGCGACGGCGACGTGATGACCTTCAATCCGGCCATTGTGTAACCGTTGAGTTTGAATGTCCGTCCCAGCGGAGTCAGTTCCGGCGGATTCGTATGGCAAGAACTACAGGCGAGGCCGGTTTGCCGGGCAAAACTGGGCACGGCTTGAGCTTTGCGCGCCGAAAAAATCAGCAAGAAAAATGTCGCCGTGCCCGCGAGCAATACCAGATAAAACGAGTCAATCGCCTTCTTGTGGAGATTCATTGGG
>DASRQP010000181.1:0-6296 GCA_035696585.1 Candidatus Acidiferrales bacterium
GAGCAAAATGGACATTTCACCGTGGAGCCTCGCGCTTCTGCTTTGCCGCATCGGAAATTGACGCGTGTTCGCCGCGTTCTTCGTCCGCGGCTTCTTCGCGTGCCAGCCGCCGCAAATCTCCCATCGACCACCCCTCGTGAATCAGCAACGGCATTCCCGCAACGCACGCTGCCGCAAAAGTCACCAACCACAATACACTCGCGACCGCCGCCGCCGGCTCCTTTTCTACTCCAAATATGACGGTGAGGACAAGGAACGTCGCGAGCTGCGTGCCTCCGCCAACCGCCGGAAGTTGCACCACTGACCCGACCATCGTAAACGCCAGCACCAGCAGCGCCGCGCGAAAATCGAATTCCCCAATCTCGCTGCTGAAACTGCGCATCACCAGCAGGTACACCAGCGCCACCACCACCCAATGCACCAATGTATACGCGACGGCCGCGGATAAGTCCCCCGCCGAGCGAATCGCCTGCAACCCTTGGCTGAACCCGTCAATCAGCGTCGCAACTTTGCCGCGCCAGCCGCCGCGCTTGCGAAACCCTCCGAGCTGCGACTGCAGCGCGCGCGCGCCATGCAAACGAAAATAAACAAGCACCACGATCATTCCAATCAGCAGCCAGAAAATCCCCCATCCTGCCAAGCGCGCATCGTGAACCAGCCGGCCCGCGTTCGCTTCCGATCCTGGCAACGCGTGGCGCGGCAACGCAAGCAGTGCCAGAATCGCCAGCACTGCCGTGGCTCCCACGTCGAACACGCGCTCCATCACGTACACGCCGAAACTATCCGCCACCGGCAATCGATCTTTGCGGGCAATCAACAGCGGACGAACCGGCTCCCCCGCGCGCCCCAGCACAAAAATCGCCGTGAATCCCATAATCGTCGCGCTGTACACATTGCCAAATGTCGGCCTCCCCATGTAGCGCGAGAACCGCACCCATCTCAGCGAGCGCAGCGCATACGAAACATAAATCGACGCCACGGCGAGCAACAGCAACGGGATATTTGCATTCCCAAGCGCCACACCAAGCTTGTGCCAATTGAACCCGCCCAGCATGATCGCGCCGCGAAACCGGTAAAGCAGGCCCACGGCAATCGCCAGCGCCACAATCAGCCAAAGCGTTTTTCGCATACTTCGTCGCATCGTCGCGCACCGTATCAGCACGCCTTCATGAGTGTCAAGTTAGCTTGCAAACAATAATCTCCACTACTGAAACTAATTCCCGCTGCGATTTGACTGCAAACCATGCAAGATGCTTGTGTTACGCACATAGCCCAGCTAACATGCCCCGGCAGTGCGGAACTTTTCGGCCCCTTTTCTCGTTCCTTACTATGAGGCCGGAAGTGATGCTACTCACGAGGACAATGACGATTGGAGCCGGACGCTCAACTGGTTCAGCGCTGCCTCCGGGGAGAGGGGCCGGCATGGGAAGAGCTTGTGCGCCGCCACTCCCGCCGCGTTTACAATATTTGTTACCGCTTCACCGGCAATTTGGCCGAAGCCGAGGATTTGAGCCAGGAGGTTTTTTTACGCATTTATCGCACCCTTGCCAGCTATCGCACAGCCTACGGTGGCTTTCCGACTTGGCTGACCAGCGTCACCCGCAACTTGTTGATCGATCATTATCGCCGGACTCGTCACGACCGTGTCACCGATTCGCTCGAGGACGTGATGCCCAAGGTCGAAGAGAAGCATTCGCCTGTGCGCACACCCGACAAGGCTGCTCTGGCCAGCGAGCTGAGCGCGCAGGTACAGTCCGCGCTCTCTCGACTGTCCCCCGATTTGCGCGAAGCGGTGATCTTGCGCGATTTGCAGGGTTTGGAATACAACGAGATTCAAGAAGTTTTATCTGTGCCGGAAGGCACGGTAAAATCCAGAATCAACCGCGGCCGCATCGAACTGGCCCGCGTGCTTCAAGAAATGGGCTTGAGACCCGAGTGAGAGTTCACGAGTAAGAAAATGACCTGGACCTGCGTACAAATCGAAGAACGGCTCAGCGACTACCTCGACGGCCTTCTCCCGGCCGCCGAACAACGTGAGTTCCGCGCCCATGTCGACTCCTGCCCACAGTGCGCTCCTCTTCTCGCGCAGGTCACGCATGTCATCGGCCGTCTTCGCACCCTCGAGCCGGAACCCGCTCCAGCCGCGCTCGTCTCCAAAATTCTCGATCAAACTCTGGGCCCTCGCAAAACCAAGCGCGATTGGTTCAGCTGGTTGCCCATGTTGTGGCAACCACGTTTTGCCATGGGCACGGTGACTGTCCTCGCTACTCTGCTCATCATTTTCCAGGCTGCAGGCGTGCGCCGGTCCGATATCACTGCGGCCAACTTGAACCCTGTTAGAATCTTCCACGCCGCCGACAGCCATGCGCATCTCGCCTTCGCGCGCGGCGTAAAATTCGTCAATGATCTCCGCGTGGTCTATGAAATTCAATCGCGACTCCAACCGGCGAATAATCCCGCGCCGAACAATACTCAGCCGTCTTCCGCTCCGTCGCAGCAGAAATCGCCCAACGAATCGCAGCGGAACCAAAGCACAAATGGGAGTTTTGCTTTCGTCGCCACGCTAATTCCTGACGCGCCCACAAGGAGTCCTCGATGAAATGCGCTGTTCACACCGACGTTGACGCCACCGGCTTCTGCCGCAACTGCGGCAAAGCCCTTTGCGCGCAGTGCGCCCGCGAAGTCCGCGGCGCGCTGTATTGCGAGGAGTGCCTGGCGCGCATGGTCGTCGGCCCGTCGCCCGTCGCGCCGGGAGTTCACGCAGGACCCAATCCCGGAGCTGCCTGCGCGCTCGGTTTCATTCCGGGTTTGGGCGCGGTCTACAACGGTGAATACGTTAAGGGACTCATTCACGTGATAATTTTCGGCGGCCTGATCGCGCTGATGAGCAGCGACTCCTTGCCCGGAGGAATGCTCGGCCTTGTGATCGTCTTTTTCATTGCCTTTTGCTGCTACATGCCCATTGACGCTTATCGCACCGCGCGCGCCAAGCAACTCGGCCAGCCCGCGCCCGGCCTTTTTGTCGAAGGCGAAGGCGGCCGGCCCATTGGAGCTTACGTGCTGATTGGCCTTGGTATCTTCTTTCTGCTGGGCACTCTGGGAGTTTTCAATTCGATTTTTATCTGGCGATTCTGGCCGCTGGCTCTTGTCGCTGTCGGCGTACTGTTGATTTGGAAGCGGAACCGAGTTCCCTCATAGGGGTTCCTTTAGGAGGATTGCGATGCACTGGAGAAATTGCAATTGCACTCGTTGCCGCATGCGCGGCTTGATGGGTCCTGCGATCCTTATCACCCTCGGCATTCTGTTCTTCATCGGCCAGTACGACTGGCACTATTCGTTCGAACGATTGTGGCCCATCATTTTGATTGTCATCGGCGTCGTAAAGGTCCTTTCAGAGACCGCTTCCACCGAAGGTCACGTTGACCCGAGAGGCTGGCAGAATCCATCAACCGTTCCGCCGAACGTTCCGCCGCCTGGTTACGTGCCGCCACAAAATCCACCCCCTCCACCACAACCCCGATGACTCATTACTACCGTCAACGGCGCTCGATTTTCGGCGGCCTGATTCTCATCCTCATAGGCGTGATTTTTCTTCTTTATGAATATCACCCGGAGATGGAGATTGGCCGACTGTTCACGCATTATTGGCCCCTGCTCTTGATCCTTTGGGGTATCGCCCGTCTCTTCGATCATTTGCTCGCCACTCGCACAGGCGAAGCCCGGCCCCCGGGCATCTCGGGAGGCGAAATCGCTCTCATCGTTTTACTTCTGCTCGTCGTGGCCAGCATGGCTGGATTCGACTGGGCGCGCAAAAACAATCCCGGCATCGACTTCGGGATGGGTGATTTGTTTGAGCACTCTTACGATTGGAAGAGTTCCTTGCCCGTCGTTCCCGTAAAGCCCAATGAAGTCATCTCTATCTCTACTGTCCGCGGCGATATCTCCGTGCATCCCGGCACTGACTCCCAACTTCACGTCTCTGTGCACAAGACCGCAAGCGCCTCCGACGAGAACGAAGCACGCCAAGCTGCCGACAAAGTGCAAGTCAAAGTGACTCCTACCGACAACGGCTACCAGATTCAACCGCAAATCTCCGGCGACGAAGGACCCGACGTCAGAGTCGACCTCGACATCGAATTGCCCAACCATGCAACCATCAACGCGCAAACCAGCCACGGCGACATTACCGTTGCTCAAATGACTGGGCCCGTCACCATCCATTCGAAAAGCGGTGACCTCAACATCCACGACATTTCCGGCGACGTCGACGCCGACCTCTCCCACGGCGACGCTCGCTTCGACAACATCAAGGGCAATGTCCGGCTAACCGGTCACGGAGGCGAAGTCAATCTCTCTGGCGTCACTGGAGATGCCACCATGGAGGGCGATTTCTTCGGCCCGATTCGCGCCAGTAACGTCTCGAAAACCACGCGCTATACTTCTTCTCGCACGAATCTGACGGTCACTCATCTCGCTGGCCAGTTGGAAATGGATTCCGGCGACTTGTCAATTTCCGATGTTCCGGGGACCGTCCAACTTTCCACTGCGAATAAAGACGTCACGCTCGACGGCGTCGTTGGCAGAATCGACGTCACCGACAAGCACAGCGACGTCGAAATAACGTTGCCCCACCCGCCTCACGACGATGTCCTTATCGCCGACGAATCCGGCAGCATCAGCATCACTCTTCCCGCGCAATCGAACTTCGAAGTTTCCGCTGTCTCCCGCAAGGGCGACATCGAGAATGATTTCGAATCCGCCGGCCTCAAATCTTCAAACACCGGTGACACTACGGTTGTGCAAGGAACATACGGCGCGCGCGGCCCGCGCATCACTCTCAGCACCACCTACGGCACCATCTCCATCCACAAATCCGACCAAAAGTAAAAGCGCTCCATTGTGCTTTGCAGTCGGCAAAATGTCCTGAGGTCAACCGAAGAATTGCTCTACCGCATTGTGATTTACACGTCTGTTCGCAATTTCACCAGCCCATCGAGTAAGTCATAAAAACTCGGAAACGAAATCCCCACGCACTCCGCATCGCGAATCACCGTCTCGCCTTCTGCGCCCAACGCCGCAATCGAAAATGCCATCGCGATTCGATGGTCATCGTGCGGCTCAATCGTCGCTCCGTGCAGTCGTCCTGCAGATCTTCCCGCCACTCGCAATCCATCCGGAAATTCCTCCACCGTTGCGCCCATCAAGCGAAGATTCTCCGCCATCGCCGCGATCCGGTCGCTCTCTTTCACCCGCAATTCCTGCGCGTCGCGAATTTCAATTCCCTCGTCTGTGTAAGGTCCCAGCGCCGCCAGCATTGGCAACTCATCAATCACGCGCGCCACCATCGCTCCTGAAACCTTCCCACCCCTCAGCGGCGCATGACGAACATTAATGTCCCCAACCAGTTCTCCATTCCGCATCGCTACGGCAACCACCGAAATCGCCGCGCCCATCGAAACCAGTAAATCCAATATTGCCGTCCGCGTCGGATTCAACCCCACGCTTTGAATGGTCAGTTCCGTCCCGGGCACCACAAGCGCCGCTCCCAGGAAAAATACTGCCGCCGACAAATCTCCCGGCACGCCTAGCGGCCGTCCCACCAGTTTCGGTCGCCCTTGCAACCGAATCGCGTTGCCATTTCGATCCCCGTCTCGGACCGCCGCATGCTCAAGCGTTGCCCCCAGTTCGCGCAACGCAATCTCCGTATGGTCGCGCGTGCGCACGGGCTCGTGAACCACCGTCTCGCCTTCCGCAAACAGTCCCGCGAGCAGCACCGCCGACTTCAACTGCGCGCTCGCCACCTTCGGCGCATATTCGATGGCGTGCAGTTTCGCTCCTTGAATTTCAAGGGGCGCAAATTCATCGTCGCGCGCTCGAATTTCCGCGCCCATTTGCCGCAGCGGCTCCATCACGCGCCGCATCGGCCGTCGCCGCAGCGACTTGTCACCCGTCAGCTCCGAACTAAAATTCTGCCCCGCCAGCGCCCCCGCCAACAATCGCATCGTCGTGCCGCTATTCCCCGCATCCAACGCCTTCCTCGGCGCTTTCCACCCGCCCAATCCTTTTCCTTCGATGACAACGCTTCCTGCCTTCTCTTCGATTTTCACTCCCAGTCCGCGCAAGCACGCAATCGTGCTCGCGCAATCCACCGCCCTGGAAAAATTGAAAATCTCGCTGCTCCCCTCGGCCAGCGATGCCAGAATCGCATACCGGTGCGAAATGGATTTGTCCCCGGGCACCAGGAGCACGCCGCCAAACGCCTTCGCCGGAGTGATGCGCTTTTTCGTCACGCCAAA
>DASRQP010000182.1:0-11002 GCA_035696585.1 Candidatus Acidiferrales bacterium
GTTCAACGTGGCACCCGTACAATTGGAGGCCGCTATCGGCCATGAAGGAAGCCATGTCGCGGACGCGCAGGATTTTGTGAAAGCAATCACGCCCACAGGTGAGATCGACCAGTCCAAGAACGTGAGCATCTATGAAACCGAGTTCAGAGCGTATATGGTCACGCAGTCGATTCTGGATTCACACAAAGTGCGTTTGGGCTACGGTGAATGCCGGAAAGAGACGCCGTGCCATCTCGGTTTTGGCATCGCTCGCGCACAAGCAATTCAAACCATCAATGAATTGCTCGCGAATCCGGCCAATTATTGCGGCGTGGGACCCAATTACGGAGTGACGCCGGACAACCCGGGCCCTGCTCTATACGAGATTCTGACTCCGCCATATTTAGTTCAAACAGGAAACGACCAGAGCGGCGGTCACATGTAAACGCCGCAAATCGGACGAGACAGTTTTGCGTAAATCAGTCCTGTAGCGTGAATGGCGAGACTACATTTTAATTAGCTCGCGGAGGCGGCGCGTCTGGGCGCGGCTGACGGGGACTTCGCTGGCGCGCTTGTCATCCATTTTCAGCATGTAGCTCGACTTGAACCACGGCACGACTTCCTTGATATGGTCAATGTTAATCAAGTACGAGCGGTGCGCGCGCCAAAAACGATCCGAGTCGAGCGACGCCTGCAGCTCCTCGATGGTGCGGTAATTCGAGACGCCTTCCGAGTCCTTGGTGAAAATCGTGATGGTGCCATCCTGAATCGACGCGTAGACCATCGCGTCCGCGTCCACCAAGAACATTCTTTGCTGCGATTTCAATAGCAGCTTAACCGTCTGCGCTGTCTGCGGAGCTTTCGGCGTTCCGAGCTGGCCGATCAGCGTTTCCAGCCGCTCCACGGGAGATGAATTCGCCTCCACCATTTTTTTCGCGCGCTGAATGGCTTTCGCGAGGCGCCCTTTGTCAAACGGCTTCAGCACGTAATCCACCGCGTTCACTTCGAACGCCTGCACCGCGTATTCCTCGAACGCCGTCGCAAAAATAATCTGCGGCACTTTGATTTTTTTCTCCACCAGCTTCTTGATGACGCCGAAACCGTCGAGCCCGGGCATTTGCACGTCGAGGAAAACCAAATCCGGACCGTGCTCTTTGATCAAGTTCATCGCGTCGATTCCGTTTTTTCCCTGCGCGACAATGTTGACTTCCGGAAACGCCTTCAGCAAATACGCAAGCTCCTCCCGCGCGGGGCGCTCGTCATCAATGATCAGCGTATTGATTGCCATAACGTTGCTCGCCGTTAATTCGTCCGCCAGTATACGCAATCACCTTCGCCCGCGCCAAGACTGCTCCACGTTTCCGGTTTTCCGGGTGCCCCATCCTGTTTACCCTGACGAAGGAAGGGAGCGCTTCTTGCGAAGGGTGGGGTTTTTCGAGCCGCTACTTTCAAGTTTCGATTTTGGAGCTTCGCCTTTATTATGTTCCCGCATTCACCGGAGGCTACCATCGCGCGCGCGAAAATTATTTCCAGCAAAACGCTCTTCCATGGACGCGTCTTCGACGTTCGCCGCGACACGGTCGTCGAGCCCGGAGGAGTCCGCGCCACGCGCGATGTCGTGGTTCACAACGGCTCCATCGTCGTTCTTCCCGTTTTCGACGACGGGCGCCTGCTGCTCATTCGCCAGTATCGCCATTCCGTCGGCAGTTATTTGTGGGAACTGGTCGCCGGACGCATTGAGCTTGGCGAGCGTCCGCTTTCTGGCGCGAAACGCGAACTCCTTGAAGAGACAGGCTACACGGCGCGCCGCTGGGAAAAGATTCTCGATCTCTTTCCCACTCCCGGCTTCGTCAGCGAACGGATGGTGATTTACGTCGCGCGCGGGCTTCGCGCCGGTATCGCGCATCCTGAAGCCGACGAGCGCATCACCGTTCGCGCTTTCGCGCCGCGCAAAATCGAAACTTGGATCCGTACAGGCAAGCTACGCGACGCCAAATCCGTCGCCGCCATTTTGTATTATTTGCGTTTCTGCCGCCGCGTCGTTCCCTAGCGCGAGAAATGCGAAAAACCCCACCCTTCGCACAAATCGCGAAGGATGGAGCACCCGGAAAGGCAACGGCCATGCACGGCACGGTGAAGTGGTTCAACAACGCCAAGGGATTCGGATTTATAGGACGCGACGACGGCCCTGACGTTTTCGTGCATTACTCGGGCATCGTCGGCGACAAATTCAAGACTCTCCGCGAAGGCGACCAAGTCGAATTTGACATCATCGAAGGCCTCAAGGGCCAGCAAGCAGCCAACGTCGTCAAACTCTCGTGACCTATCGTTCGCCGATTTGTATGATTTGTCCAGGTTTGATCGAACGAAGAGCTGCGAGACATTTCGGAATGTGTGGAAGAATGTCCGCAACGCGGCTCGATTTAGCTCGAATCAGCAAGACCGCAATCTCGGAACCAGCTAAGTTCTGTTGGAATTGAACTCCCTTATCCAACGTGACGAATGCTTCGAAGTTACTCTCTGCCAGCTTCAGGAGCGCTCCGTTCGTTGATCCGGCGAAACCAGCCTCGGGAACGGTGGTGCACTCGTGCCCTTCCACTGACAGATTGGATTTCAGCGCTCTCGGAACGCACTCATCAAGAAGAATTCTCATCCGAGCCGCGAGACAACGAGCGCCTTCGCTTCTTCCAGCGCGGCAATGGCGGTCTCTCGAGTAACTGTGGGAAAATCGTTGAGGAAGTCGCCGAGCGTCTGCCCGCCCTCCAAATAGTCCAGCAGCGCTTGAAAGGGCACGCGCGTGCTCCGGAAAACGGGAACGCCGCCCAGAATATTTTGGTCTTTGACGAGGACGTCGCCAGACATCGTCATGCTCTCCCTCTCAAGTTAGCTCCAAGTTTAGCAACGAACCGAAATGCAACAAAGCTATTTGCTGCGTCATCCCCCGGTTTCACACTTGAGAAATCGAATCGCTTCACTCCTCGAACGTTTGCTCTATAATCCCTCCATGGAAAATCGGGAGATTGCGCGGATACTGCACGAGACGGCGGAGCTGCTGGAAATTGACGGAGCGATCATCGGGCGCTACCGCAGTTACGAAAAAGCCGCCGAGCTGATATACAGCCTCCACGAGCGCATTGAGGAACTGGCAAAAGACCGCAAAAAACTCACCGAGCTTCCCGGCATCGGCGACAACATGGCGGAGCACATCGACGAAATCCTGAAGACCGGCGATTACGGGCTGCGCAAGAAGCTGCTGAAAAAATATCCGCCAACCCTGCTCGACGTTCTCTCGCTGCAAGGCCTCGGTCCCAAGAAGGCCGCATTTCTCTGGAAGACCTTCAAAGCCGGAACCGTGGAAGACGTTGCCAAACTGGCGCGCGAGCAAAAACTGCGCGACGTTCCCGGCTTCGGTGAAAAAACCGAAGAGAATATTCTGCGCGCGGTCGAATTCTTCAAAAAATCCACGGGCCGGTTCCGCATCAACGCCGCGGAAGCCACGGCCGAGCAGGTCGCCGCGCACATTCAAGCGATGGGCAAGCAAATCGCTTCCGTGACGCCCGCCGGCTCGCTGCGACGCGGCAAGGAAACCATCGGCGACCTCGATTTCATCGTCATACCCGCAGGAAAATATTCGCAGAAGTCGGTGGACGCGATCTTCGAACACATTTTGAAATATCCTCCGATTCAGGAAGTGCTCGCGCACGGCGAAAACAAGGTGAGCTTTCTGCTGCCGAATGGAATGCAAGTCGATGTTCGCGTGATTCCGCCGGAGAGCTACGGCGCGGCGCTTCTTTATTTTACCGGATCGAAAGAGCACAACGTCGTCCTGCGCGGCCGCGCCAATGCGATGGGCTACACGCTGAACGAGTACGCGCTCACGACTTTGAAAGGTGGCAAGGCTGTCGCGGGAAAAACGGAGGCCGAAATTTACGCCAAGCTCGATCTGCCTTACATCGAACCTGAATTAAGAGAAAGCACGGGCGAAATCGAAGCCGCCGAAGAAGGCAAGCTCCCCAAGCTCATCACGCTCGCCGACATTCGCGGCGACTTGCAGATGCACACGACCGCGTCCGACGGCAAGAATTCCATCGAGGAAATGGCCGAAGCCGCGCGAGAACTCGGCTACGAGTACATCGCGCTGACCGATCACTCGAAAGCCGTGACAGTCGCCAACGGACTGGACGAAAAGCGCACACTCGCGCAAATCAAGAAAATCCGCGCAGCCGAGAAAAGCGTTGGCGGCATCCATTTGCTCGCCAGCAGCGAAGTCGACATCCTAAAAAATGGCGCGCTAGACCTGAGCGATGAAGTCCTTGCGCAACTCGACCTCGTCGTCGTATCCATTCATTCCTACATGAATCTGGAGCGCGCCGCGATGACGGAGCGCATTCTCGCCGCGATCGAAAATCCGTACACGCAAATTCTCGCGCATCCCACGGGACGGCTGGTGCTGCGCCGGGATCCTTACGATTACGACATGGAACGTGTTTTCGACGCGTGCCGCGAGCGCGGCGTCGTTGTCGAATGCAACGCGTATCCCGACCGGCTCGATCTTCGCGACGCGCATCTGCGCCTTGCTAAGCAGCGCGGCGTTAAAGTGGTGATTTCCACCGACGCGCATTCGACGACGCAGCTTCAAGTCATGAAATACGGCGTGCAGACGGCGCGGCGCGGCTGGCTCGAAGCGCGCGACGTCATTAACACGCTGCCTTACGAAAAATTCCTTGCCGCGCTGCGCGCGAAGCCTGATGCCGCTCAAAAACCCACGCCCTCCGCGCGCCGTAAATCCGCCTAACCATTGAATAATCGATGATTTGAGGGTTTTTCCGCTTGCCGCGCTCTCGCCAAAGATTCGATTGATTCCACCCCCAACGTCTGCTAGCGTATGCTGACACTTTCCCAAACAATTCATTTCAGAAAGACGGAGGACCATGGCCACACCAGCCACCACGGGCCCACGCAGTCGTGCGATTCAGGCCAAGTACGTAGTTCTTCTCGTGTTTGTCGCGATGATGGTCATCGTTTGGATTACGCGCGACCGCCTGTTGCTGCAGCCGGATTCCTTTCTCCGCCAGCGATACTCACCCATTGCTCCGCTTATGTTCCTGCACGGCGTTCCCGGAGTTATTGCTCTTTTTCTTGGCATATTTCAGTTTTCCAACCGGCTGCGCGCGCGCTTTCTGCAAGTGCATCGCGTAATGGGCCGAGTTTATGTGGGCTGCGTTGCCATCGCCGCTCCCGTCGCTGTGATTGTTTCCATCAAGCTGCCCGTCCCGACGCTGGCCGCGGCTTCGACGATACAAGCCCTGGGTTGGATTCTGACCACAGGCACAGCTCTCTACTGCGTGCGCACTGGAAGAATCAGCCAGCATCGTGAGTGGATGATGCGCAGCTATCCGTTCGCGGCGGTATTTGTGTTCGTTCGAGCGATCACGGTGATTCCCGTGGTCGCGCGCGCCGGAGCGATGGGTCTTGTCGGAACGGTGTGGGCTTCGATCGCCGTCGCATGCTTCCTGCCGTCGTTCATGATTGCCTGGCAGCATCTGGCCGCGAGCAAGAGGCCGGCAAAAGTCCGCGCCGCGTAGATCGGTGCCCGCTAAGGCGGCGTCGAACCGCACCCCAAAAGAAAAAGCCCCACGCTCACAAACCGAGCATGGGGCACCCGAAAAACCAGGTAGCTTGAGTTGGGCGATACGTCGAATGATCTTTCGCGGGGCGGGCTGGCCCGGCCAACAGTCGTCTGCCCCTGCAAAAGCGAGACCAAAAGCGCACAGGCTGAAGCCTGTGCCACATGATGGGCGGCGCCTCGACGTCCTTGCCACTTGCTCGCTAACTCCAGCTCACGAGCGACGTCCAAGCTAGCGGGAACTTTTCCGCCCGTTTTCGCGTATCCTTATTCGCAATACCAAGGAGGCGCCATGCGCCGTTTCTGCTTCGCCGCTCTTATCTTGAGCGCGCTGTGCTTCACAGCATTGGCCATTGCTTCGCCCGCCCATGCTGAGGAATGGAATAAATCCTACAAACTCTCGGGCCGGCCGAATCTTCGCGTCATCACCAACGACGGCCATGTAGATCTCTACTCTTCTGACAGCAGTCAAATCGACGCGCACGTCACGACGACGGGCTGGCCTATCGACGGCTCTGGCAACGGCCGCGGCGTAAAAATCACAGAAAGCCAATCGGGCAACGACGTCACGATCGAAGTTCACGTCCCCACCATGCACTTTTCCTTCAGTTGGAGCAATCGCGGCGTGCGCATCGAACTGCACGTTCCGCACAATGCCGATTTCGACGTGGAGACTGGCGACGGCAGCGTCACGTCGCAAGCATTCAGCGGCAATCTGCGCATCTCCACCGGTGACGGCAATATCGACGCTCACGGACTGAAAGGCGAAGTCCGCCTGCACTCCGGCGACGGCCATATTGATGGTGAGGATATTGACGGCTCGCTCCACGCTGATTCCGGCGACGGCCGTATTACGGTTCGCGGGCGCTTTGACAAACTGACTCTCGAATCCGGCGACGGCAGCGTCAATGCGGAAGCCGCTTCCGGCTCAAAAATTCAAGACGGGTGGTCGTTGCGCTCCGGCGACGGCAGCGTGACTGTTCGCCTGCCCGACGGATTGAACGCAGATCTCGATGCGCACACCGGCGACGGCAGCATTACACTCGACTTTCCCGTCACAGTTTCCGGGTCGCTTTCGCGCACAACGATTCGCGGCAAAATCGGCTCTGGAGGTCCGCCGTTGATGGTCCATACCGGCGACGGCTCGATTCATATCGAGAAAATGTAGGCGTCAATCTGTTTTTGAGTTTCGTTTTTCGAATTTCGCCATCGGAGGCTGCTATGCGCAAAGCGTTAATTTCCTTCGCGGCCCTCGGCCTTTTGTTTTTGGTCCCTGTCGCAAATGCGAATCCTCGCACCGGCGTTCGTGACGATTCCCAGTCTGATCATCAGTGGTCCAAAACCTGGACCGTTTCGCCGTCTGCCGAACTGCGCCTACAGGCCGATCGCGGCGACGTTCACGTCTCGCAAATCTCCGGA
This sequence comes from Candidatus Acidiferrales bacterium, assembly GCA_035696585.1. Lineage (GTDB taxonomy): Bacteria > Acidobacteriota > Terriglobia > Acidiferrales > UBA7541 > DAHUXN01. Next base: position 7,025 of record DASRQP010000182.1, read on the forward strand.
AATTCGATTCACGCGGTCGTCACTACAAGCTACTGGCACATCTCCGAATCGGAAGTGGAGGTTTCCTCCACGCAGGACTCCAACGGCGTTGAAATTCGCATCCGCGTCCCGGAAGAGCATTTCCATTTCTTTCATCACTCCGCTTCCGTCGACATCGACCTCCAAGTTCCTGCGGGCTCGCGACTCGCTCTTCGCACCGGTTTCGGAAGGGTTCACGTCATGGACGTCGACGGCCACGTTGATGCTGACACGGGCTTCGGCGACGTTGACGCGCGCGGCCGCTTTGAATCGCTCTCTCTGCGGACGGGCTTCGGCACCATTCGCGCCGAGGCGGGCGCCGGTTCGCACATCACGCGCGATTGGCGGCTCTCTTCCGGATTCGGCGACATCACCTTGAGTTTGGCTTCCGACTTGAACGCTGACCTCGAAGCGCGCACGGGCTTCGGCCACGTGTCTTGCGACTTCCCCATCACCGTCAGCGACACGCGCAGCCGGTCTTCGATCAATGGACGCATTGGGTCCGGCGGATCGCCTATCAACATCGACACAGGATTCGGCTCAGTGCACATCCGCAAACTCTAGAAAGCATCCACGCACCGCTCCAGGGGTTGAAACCGCCGAGCGAGTGAAGCTTCTCGGCACGGCTAAAGTCGTGCCCCGACAAGACGATTTGGGAGTGCAGGATTCTTCACATTTTGGCCTGCAGATTTCCCTCGCGACTGTATGTTCCCGGCGACAGTGTCGCCGTGGGCGCACACTATTTTTCGCATGCCATGCGCTTTCTGCCCTGAAATCAACACGGAAAAACCACTGCCTTTTGGCCCTTCAGTTGCAGTTTCGTTCTTCGAATTTCGGAGACATTTTATGGGCGCCATTCTCATCATCTCCATCGTGCTGGTGTACGTTTTCCTGTGCGCGACCTCCGGCATCGAATCTGTCTCCGCTCCCGCGAAAAAATCGACCCCGCCACCCGCTCGCAAAAATTAGCGCAAAACGATTTGCAAAAGCTTGCCGCTTCGCGCATGATATTTTGTTTTCCTGACGCGCGCCTTTTCAGCTAGACCATACTTCGCGCTCAAATTCATTTCATTCGAGGAGATTGCATGCGGAAACCTGGAAACATCGCGCCTCCCAAGGGCAAGCTCGGCGTTTTGACGCCCGGCATGGGCGCGGTCAGCACCACTTTCATGGCGGGCGTCGAACTTGTGCGCAAAGGCAAAGCGCTGCCCGTCGGCTCGCTCACGCAGATGGGCACGATTCGCCTTGGCAAACGCACCGAAGGCCGCACACCTAAAATTCACGATTTTGTACCGCTGGCGAATTTGAACGACATCGTCTTCGGCGGCTGGGATCTTTTCCCAGACACCGCCCACGAAGCCGCGACGCACGCTGGCGTGCTCGACGCGCGCCATCTCGACTTGGTTCAGCCGTTCCTCAAGAATATCAAGCCCATGAAAGCCGCTTTCGACCAGAACTACGTCAAGAAACTTTCGGGCACGCACGTCAAGAAAGCGAAAAACAAATTCGATCTGGCCGAGCAGCTTCGCGACGACATTCGCGAGTTTAAGAAGAAAAACAAAGTGGCACGCACTGTGATGGTTTGGTGCGCCTCGACGGAGATTTTCCTCAAGCAGGAAAGCACGCACGCAACGCTGAAAGATTTCGAGCGCGCCATGAAGGAAAATCACGAATCCATCGCGCCTTCGATGCTTTACGCTTACGCCGCCATCCAGGAAGGCGTGCCCTTTGCCAACGGCGCGCCGAATCTGACCGCCGAACTTCCGGCGCTCGTCGAGCTCGCGAAAGAAAAGAACGTTCCCATCTGCGGCAAGGATTTCAAGACCGGCCAAACATTGATGAAAACGATTCTCGCTCCCGGTTTCAAAGCGCGGATGTTGGGAGTGCACGGCTGGTTCTCGACGAACATTCTTGGCAATCGCGACGGCGAAGTTCTCGACGATCCCGGCTCGTTCAAGACCAAAGAGGAATCGAAACTCGGCGCGCTCGAATATATTTTTCAGTCAAAGCTGTATCCGGAGCTTTACGGCGACCTCTACCACAAAGTCCGCATCAATTATTATCCGCCGCGCGGCGACAACAAAGAGGGCTGGGACAACATCGACATTTTCGGCTGGCTCGGCTACCCCATGCAGATCAAAGTTGATTTCCTGTGCCGTGATTCGATTTTGGCTGCGCCCATCGTGCTTGATTTGGTTTTGTTTCTGGATTTAGCGCAACGCGCAGGAATGCGCGGCATTCAGGAATGGCTCAGCTTTTATTTCAAATCGCCGATGTGCGCGCCCGAGCTTTATCCGGAGCACGATCTCTTCATTCAGTCGATGAAACTGAAAAACACTTTGCGTTGGATGATGGGCGAGGATTTGATCACGCACCTCGGCTCCGAATACTACGATTAGGCTCGCAGCCTGCGCGTTTTTCGAATGCCTCGCGCAGGGCGCTCTTGCTGCGCCCATCGCGACTCGTGGTAAACTACTTACCACATCGTATGCTGGGCACTGTGTACAGAATCGACACGGAGCGCGAGGACGACGGTCGCTGGATCGCCGAGGTTCTCGACTTGCCCGGCGTCCTGGTTTACGGCGCTATGGAAAAGGAAGCCATCACCGCCGCCCAGGCCCTCGCCCTTCGCGTCCTTGCTGACCGCATCGAGGAGCGAAAAGAGCCCACCGAAACCTTCACCGTGTCCGTTCCTTCGCGCCGTTGAGTCACAACTTTTTAGCGTTCTCTCGTTGACTTGGACTGTGCCGTCCAAAATGGACGGGCGGGGCAAAAAATATCTTGCGCGAGGGCGCGGGTGCGCTTGACGGGAGCGGAGCACTACGCTATCGTCCCCGAATTAAATTTCGAACGCCGCAGCCTGCTGCGGGGGAGGTTAGATGGACGCAAAATCAGTGATGGATTATGCCGCGAAGCACGACGCTAAGATTCTTGACGTTCGCTTCATCGACATACCCGGCATCTGGCATCACATCAGCTTTCCGATTCATCAATTGAATGCGGGAAGTTTCGAAGATGGATTTGGAATTGACGGGAGTTCCATCCGAGGATGGGCATCGATTCACGAGTCCGACATGCTGCTCGTCCCCGACCCCAACACCGTTTTCATGGATCCGTTTCGCGACGTGCCCACGCTCGTCATGCTCGGGGATGTGGTTGACCCAATGACCAAGCAGCCCTACCCGCGCGACTCGCGCCACATTGCGCGCAAGGCCGAAGCGTACCTCGGCTTCACGGGAATTGCGGACCAGGCTTTCTTCGGCGCGGAGGCGGAATTTTTTATTTTCGACAATGTGCGCTTCGACCAGCGCGAGCAACACGGTTTTTATTTCATCGATGCGGAAGAGGGCCGCTGGAACTCCGGCCGCACGGAACACAATCTCGGTTATCGCCCGCGCTACAAGGAAGGCTACTTCCCCGTTCCTCCGACGGATCACTATCTCGATTTGCGCACGGACATGACTTTGCAACTGGAAGCGTGCGGCATCAACGTCGAATGCCATCACCACGAAGTCGCCACGGGCGGCCAGACGGAAATTGATTTCAAATTCGACACCATGCTCAAAGCCGCCGACAACATGATGGTTTTCAAATACGTGGTGCGCAACACGGCGAATCAGTACGGGAAAACCGTCACGTTCATGCCCAAGCCGATTTTCCAGGACAACGGAAACGGCATGCACACGCACCAATCGTTGTGGCTGAAGGGCAAGCCGCTTTTCGCCGGCGAAGCGTACGCGGGCCTGAGCCAGACGGCGCTGTGGTACATCGGCGGCCTGTTGAAACACGCGCCCGCGCTGGCTGCGTTCATCGCGCCCACTACAAATTCCTACAAGCGTCTTGTTCCAGGATTCGAAGCGCCTGTGAATCTGGCGTATTCGCGGCGCAATCGTTCGGCGGCGGTGCGCATCCCGATGTATTCCGCCAGCCCGAAATCGAAGCGCATCGAATTTCGTCCGC
>DASRQP010000183.1:0-2352 GCA_035696585.1 Candidatus Acidiferrales bacterium
TCGACTTTCGATGTGCCGTGAGCAGCACCGCTTCCGAGGAACAGCAATTACTTCATTCGATGGTCAGATCGCCGGCGCCGACGTGTGCGTGAAGGGAATATTTGCCAGCGGCATTCTTGTGAAGAGCTGTGTTGGTCCGAAACGAGCGAAACAGGCCGCCCTTTGAAACGCCGAATGCGCTTGCTTCCAAATCGCCAGTGGTGACGGAGAGATCGACGGGGCCATAGTCGCCAGGATGGTCGAGCGAGAGTTCGAGATCGCCGGCGTGGATTTCCAAGTCCTTGTTGCCCGTGATGCCGCGGATTTCGAGTTCGCCCGCGAACATGCGTGCGTAAAGATCCGAATTGCGCGGGAGCTGAATGGTGATTTGAAAGTTGTTGTTTGGGCCGCCGGTGATGTCGAGGTCGCCGCGATTGCCATTTTTCTTGAAGGTGACGCGAACGTTGCCGAGGTCATCCGTGTTCGGGGCGGTGAAATGAATCTCGATTTTATCTTCGTCGCTGCCGGTGATGCGCACGCCAGAGGAGCGTATATGCATGCGGAGTTGGCCATCGGAAGGGAAGTCGGCTGTGAAATGATCCTGACCTGTTTCCGAGATGCCGTCCTTTTGGGCTAGAGCGATAGGCAGCACAGAGAGCAGGGCAACACATGCAATTCGAGCAGCCGTTCTTGCAAAGGCATTCGCGGACATAGGACGCACCTCACATTACTGTGTAAGAGATACGGCAGCGGGCGGAGAATAGTTCCATCACTGGAGGGCTTCTAACTGCTTGGCGAGTTGCCTGGGCGCGGAGTTGAGCCACGCGGCAAGAATGGCGCGACGCAACGTAGTTTTGTTGGCCGCTTTGAGAGCGACCATAGTGCAGCCCTGCCGTCCCCAAGCGCCTTTTGCCGGTTCGAAGGTTCCCGGGTGGTCCGCTATCAATACTTCTTGTTGATCCGGAGTGAGCTTCACCATTCCCCACGGTTTTCCGGGATGTGAGAGCGTGGCGAATATTTTCCCGCGAACGCGAAAGTCGGGATGGCCCATGTGGGCGGACTCCACCGTCTCCGGAAAATCGAGGGCCATACGCCGAAATTCGTTGCGATTCACAGTCATGTGCTGTACCGATCCTACGCTTTGGCGGCGCGGCGGAGGAATTGCGGCGCGAACACTTCTTCCGCGAATTGCTCGAAAGTGGTTGGCGTTGTGTTTTCGGCTGAGCGCGTTTCTTGCGGATCGAGCAGGCCCTCATTTGCGCCGTTCCACAATTCCACAAGCAGCGCCGCGGAGCTTTTCGGCAAGCCCATGCTGGCGAGCGCGGATTCGAGAAGCGGCAACGGCATTTGCACGTAGGCAAGATTGGGCTTGCCAATGGCGCGTCCGATTACTCCGGCTGTTTCTTTCATGGTCACATCGCGCGGCCCAAGAAGTTCTTGAGTGGAATGCCCGGAGAAATCGCGCTTGGCGAGACGTCCGGCGGCGTAGTCGCCGATGTCTTTCGTGGCGATGGTCGGGAAACGTGCGTCGGCGGTGGAAGCGCCAGGAAGGACGTTCATCATGCGAATACCGTCGATGCTCATCAGGAGATTTTCCATGAACGTCGCGGGGCGGAGGTGAAGAACGTTGAGGCCGGAGATGCGATTGAGTTTTTCTTCCATATTGTGCAAGCCGACCACAGGGCCGGTTTTCGCGGCGTTCTGCGCACCGATGCTGGAGAGCGTCACGGCGAACTTGACGCCCGCCTTGGAAATCGCGGAGGCGAAGGCATCGCTGACGCGCCCTTGGTAGTCGCGAAAATCGTCGCGTTGCAGAGCCTGAGGAATCACGAGATACACGGCCGCGGCGCCGTCGAATGCGCGAGCCATCTCCTCGGCGTTTTCGACGTTAGCAACGAAGGGTTCCGCACCGCGGGAGGCGAAGTGCTCGAGTTTCGCGGGGTCGCGGCCGATCACGCGAATCTTTTCCCCTTTTGCGAGCAGCGCTTCCGCTGCGGGGGTTCCTGTGTTTCCTGTGGCTCCGGTAATGACGATCATGGCTGCCTCCTTGCGAAGTTCCTCGGGCAAAATCGAAAGCCTGTTCAGATCCCTTTGCTGCCGTGTGGTAATGCGGCACTCTGCGTGCGCGGGTGCTCGCGGCGAATGCGATGCGCGAACTGGCGCACAAAAACAAATTTAAGCACCAGAAAAACGACAGCCGCGCCTTCGAGTGTCAATCCCCATAGGTGTGTTGCGGGATAAATCGAGATACCTGCAACCAAAGTCGCCATGCAAAGAACAAGCGCAGCGTTGCTCAGCAAGAAGGCGCGGCGCGCAGCGCGAGAAATATCCTGGCGGCGCGCGATGAGAATCGTGACGCCAATCGCCGCGAGC
>DASRQP010000184.1:0-5392 GCA_035696585.1 Candidatus Acidiferrales bacterium
GACATCGCGGAATTTGCCCGTACCATCGTTCAAAAAGAGCTGCGGCGGTTGCGCGTAGCCGACGTTTCCGCGAATGTTGCGCACAGTCTCGTCGATGTGTCCATTGGCGACGACGAGGTCGAGCGCGCCGTCAAGATTCATATCGGCAAAGACGCAGCCGAAACCCAAAGTATTTTTCGAAGGAAGTCCGACGCCGCTTTGCACGGCTACGTCTTCATACAAGCCTTTGCCGAGCGAGCGGTACAGGCCGATCATCTCATCATCGAAATTGGTGATAGCAATTCCGGGACGGCCTGAAGCGTTGAAATCGCCTACGGCAACGCCCATTCCTGCGCGAGCTTTTCCGTCGTTACTAAATGCGACGCCGGCTTCCACGGCGACGTCTTTGAATGTGCCATTGCGCTGATTGCGGTAGAGCTTGTTAGGCTGCGTGTCGTTCGCAACCATGAGATCCGGCCAGCCATCTTCGTCGTAATCGAGCATCGCAACGCCCAGAGATTTGGAACTAGTATCGAAGATTCCGCCGGTTGCGGTCGCGTCTTCAAATGTTCCGTTGCCGCGATTGTGAAACAGCCAACACGTTTCTCCGCGGTACGCTTCAGGAGTGCAGTAGGACTTGTGCTTCCCGTCGAGGCTGCAAAAAACGTCTTGCGCCTGAGACCATTTCACATAATTGCAAACGAACAAGTCGAGGAAGCCATCACGATCAAAATCGAACCACAGGGCCGAGGTGCTGAATCCTTCCCTGCCCGCGAGACCGCTTTCGTGGGTGACGTCGAGAAAAGTTCCGCGTCCGGTATTTTTGAAGAGGCGATTTTGGCCGACGCACGTGATGAAAATATCCGGGAAGCCATCGTTATTGAAATCGGCCACGGCGACGCCCATGCCGTACATCTCGATATCGAGGCCAGCACGGTGTGTGACGTCCGTGAAAGTGCCATTGCGATTGTTGTGATACAGGCGCATCGTGGCGCGAGCTCGGCGGTGGGCGGGCCAGTCCATGCCGTTGATGAGAAGAACGTCCTGCCAACCGTCTCCGTCATAATCAAGAAACGCGCAGCCAGAACCCAACGTCTCCGGTAGAAACTTTCCGCCGTAGGCGCCGCTATTGTGACTGAACTGAATGCCGGATTGCGAAGTGACATCGACCAGACGAAATCCGGGATTTGACTGTTGCAACGGAGAGATTGCGCCTGCGGAATCGATTTGCAATGAGTTGGCGGAAGCCAAACCTGCCAGGCTCAGAAGAAACGACCTGCGGTTCACGAGATGTTCACCAAGCCGTTGCGAATCGCGTAGACGACGAGATCGGCGGTTTTGTGGATTCCGAGCGCGTCCATAATATTCGCGCGATGAACGCCCACCGTGTTCACGCTGAGGTCGAGCTGCTCGGCGATTTCCTTGTTGGACTTGCCATTCACGATGAGTTGCAGAATCTGAAGCTCGCGAACGGTGAGTCCAGAGTTGCGCTCGCCCTTTAAGGCGTCGGAACGCGAAAGCTGCGGAGAGAGCACGATTTCGCCAGCGACGACGCGCCGGACTGCGGCTGGGAGTTCGAGATCGACCGCGTTCTTGAGAATGTATCCACGCGCGCCGGCGTCGAGCGCCTGACGGACGAGGGTGTCTTCCGAGTGCATGCTCAACATTAAAATCAGACTCGCGGGACGAGAGGCCAGAATCTGGCGCGTTGCTTCGAGGCCGCTGACGTGAGGCAAAGCGGAGTCCATCAAAATAACCTGAGGCTCAAGCTCGCGTGCAAGACGAATTGCTTCTTCGCCGTCGCTTGCCTCTCCGACAACGGAGATGTCCGGCTCGTCTTCGAGCATTCGGCGGAAGCCGCGACGGACAAGCGCATGGTCATCGACGAGCAGAACGGTAATTTTATTCGGCATGTCAGTCCATCCTGACTTTCGGAACGCTCAGACGGATTAGTGTTCCACCTGCTGCGGGCTGGACAAATTCAATCGTGCCGCCGAGGAGTTCTGCGCGTTCGCGCATTGCGACCAATCCGATGCCTGGTCTTGCCGCGCCGCGAACAAATCCCGCGCCGTGATCTTCGACTTCTAATTCCAATTTGTCGGGCGAAAAGTGCAAGCGAACCCATGCTTGCTGCGCTCCGGAATGTCGCGCCACATTGTTGAGGGCTTCCTGCAACACGCGATAAATGTGAACGGAGGCAGCGCCATCGAGTGGACATGCGGTGCCCGCTTTTTCGTAACTTATGGCGAGACCCGTTTGCTTTTCCACGGTAGCAATATACCAATCCATTGTGTTTTCGAGTCCGGACTCCTCCAGCATGACAGGATGGAGCGCCTGCGAGAGAGTGCGGACCTTGTCTAGCGCGGTCTGCGTGATATCGCGGACTTCGCGGAGGCCCGAACGGAGGGTTGAAGCTTCAGGTGCGTACTTTTCCGAGCGGCTAAGCATCGAGCCGATGGCTGTGAGGATTTGACCGAACTCGTCGTGCAATTCACGGGAAATGTAGCGCAGAGTCGACTCCTGCGTGGAGATCAATTTCTGGGCAAGTTCACTTCTCTGTTTTGACAATGCATTCAATTGCGCGAAGATGCGACGGTTGGAGCGAATCAAATAGAGACTCGTCAGCAGAATCGCAATCAACGTTGCTGTGAGAAAAAGATAAACCTGACGCTGAACGCGATCGTAGATTTGGCCGATTTGCCGCGCGGCCTCTTCCTCTCCTGCATTGTTCTCGACCAATTGACGCGCGACGGCCGTAGTCAGAGATGCTTGCCTGGCCTGCAACGAAATGTGGATTTGCTCGCGCGCTTCTTTGTCTTTTCCGTCGCGCACAAGAGCGAAAGTGCGATCCACGGCACTCCAGAATTGCGCGAATGAATTCGCAAGTTCTTGCATTTGTTCGGGAGTGCGAGGAGCTACCGCGAGTTGCTGTTCGCGCTGGAGCGCATCGCTGAGATCGGTATGGATTTGCTGAAATTGGGCCGACCATGCCGTCAGCGGATACGGTTCGTCGTTGGCTAACATGTCGCGCATGGCGAGTCCGAGAGAATTCAAATCATTCTGGATGCGCAAGAGCTGAAGCGAATCTTTGCGGTAGCGGTCGGCCAGATTGTTTTGCAGCGCGCGCAAACCAGAGATTTGCCGCGTGATGTATGCAGAGTAAACCACAACGGCCGCAAGCGTGATGATGAGGCCGAGGAACAGGCCAAATGTAGGAGAACGGCGAGCGGAGCGCACGTCGGGAGAATATAACGGCCATGCGCTACGTTCCACTGGCGTATCTGATTCGCGGCGATATGCAAAGCTTCATGGTGTCTTTGCGTTCGAGGACGCCTTGTTGCGGTACTGAAAGCGATAGGATGCGGGAGCTTGGCCGGAGACTGCGCGAGTGTTGTAACGCAGCAGGTAGTCGAGATGGCTTGGATCGGTTGGATAGGCGATCCCGCGAGGATAGGGATAAGAGACGAGCGTGTGTTTGGGCAATGGAGTGACGGTGCTGCCGTAATCGGCGTAGAAATCCATGTCCTTGTCGAAACCATTGGCATAGAAGAAATAATCGCGGACCCAGCCGCGAGCGAGGTTTGGCAGCGAAGAAGGATCGAAACTCACGGCCACTTCGTCTCCGGAGCCAAAGACGACGTATTTCTCATCGACTTGTTGCAAAAGTGGCAGCACATTTCCGTAGCGCGTGTAATTTCCGGCTTGGTGCGCGTAGGGTCCCGTGGCGCTGACTTGATCGTAAAAGAAAGTCAAATCTCCCGGCGTTTTTCCTTCGACGTAATTCGGGTAGCCGCGAAATTGGAGGTTCGCATTCGCGAGCGGCACTTGCGTGACGCGATACGATGTCTCTGCCATGGAATTATCGATGCGGATACGATCCCAGTAAATTTTCAGGTTGGTGACGATGCGAATCTTGCGCGTGCCCGGCGGAAGTTTTCCAGTGAGGTCGGCGGTCATGGTGCGCTCGAGGCCGGAGAAAAATCCCATGTCGCCGCCGACGCGATGCCAATGGCCGTCCGCGCTTTGAGCTTCGATGTAAGGCGGAATCGGCTTCAGCCCGGCTTGCCATGCTGAGTACAAAGAGCTCGCGGAAAAATAATCCGTGAAGCCATCGAGGATCAGCCGCAGAGGATGCGCCGGATTCCAGTCGCCCAAATCCAATTCGAGCCAGTGCAATTTTGCAAAGCCCGCAAAGGGCGTAGTCTGGAGGCCAGTCACAAACTGATGGTCGCGCTTAAGCAACTGCGGCAGAACGTTGCGGCCACGATCATCCCACGCTCCGAGCGGCAGATGAGGAGAACGAGTCGCAACAACCTTGAAAGCTGGAAACGGCGGATACATCGAGAAATGGCCATTCGGATAGACTTCCACGCCGGCCGGATGGTCGACAGCGAGGAGGCGAACTTGATCGAGATAATCGAGCTCTTCCTCGGGTTCGACCATGCGAAATTCAAGCCGGCCATTTCTTAACCGGACATCGGAACCGTTGACCTTGAGATATTCGGCGGGATTCGGAATATTTCGTTCATCGGGACCGACCCAGTGGCCGACGATTCCCGAGCCAATAATGTCTGCAACAAACTGAAACGTGTGGCCATTCCAGGCAAACAGAAGCGGACATGAACTGCCGCGACGGTCGAGCTCGGTGATCGTCTGACGCGAATCTGCGGGAAAATTGATTTCATCCTGCAAAACGCCGGTGGGCCAGAGCATGCGGAAGATATCGATTTTGGAAGCGTTATCGAGACCGACGGTGATGTTCGTGTCGCTCTGCCCTAGATATCCCGAGGCGGCTGACACTTCGAACTTTTGGTGAAGAGTTCCGGCGTAGATATCGACCTTGGCGCCAACCGCGCTCTTGTTGTCGTTCAGCCCCGTCAGTTGGGCCCTGAGCCAATGATTGCGATTGCCTCCCACATTGCGCAAGAGCACAGGCGGCGCGCCGTTCTGCGTGATGAGCAAATCCGTGGCTCCGTCGCCGAAAAAATCCGCAGCCACGAGCGCGCGCGGACGCGTGAGATGAATTTTGTCCAAGCCAACTTCTGCTGATACGTCGCGGAAGCCAGCGGGACCTTCGTTTCGCAGCAAAACAGTGCGGCCGCCGGACGCAGTCTCTCCGACAGCGGCAAGATCAATCCAGCCGTCGTTATCGTAGTCGAGCGCTGCCAGGCCCCAACCGCGAGTCCAATCCAATTTCGGCAATGCGACGGGCACGAAGCGTTTGCCATTCAAATTGCGCCACAAAGAAAGGCCGGGCGCGCCTGAATGAGTGAACGCCAAATCCATCCAGCCGTCTTTATCGAAATCAAAGGCAAGGGCACCAACGGCACGAGACGGCATCATGGTCGTCCATGGCTGTTCGGCGCGGAATTTTCCTTCACGAGGATTCAAATAGATAGTAGGAGGACGATTG
>DASRQP010000185.1:0-2109 GCA_035696585.1 Candidatus Acidiferrales bacterium
GCGAATCTCCGCGCCGAGCGCCGCTTGCGCGATGCTGATGGGAACATTGCAGTAAAGATCGGCGCCGCGCCGTTCGAAAAACGAATGCTCGCTCACTTCGATGAAGGCGTACAAATCTCCGGCGGGGCCGCCATTCGCGCCGGGCTCGCCTTCGCCGGGAACGCGCAGACGCATGCCGTTGTCGACGCCCGCGGGAATCGCGACTTCGATGGTGCGCGAACGTTCGATGCGCCCCTGGCCGCGGCATTCGGCGCAGCTTTCCTTGATGGTTTGACCCGCGCCGCCGCATGCGGGACAAGTCCGCGAGACGGCGAAAAATCCCTGCTGATAATGCAATTGCCCGTGGCCTTTACAAGTGCCGCAAGACTGCATGCCGCTGCCCGGCTTCGCGCCCGTGCCTTTGCAAGCTTCGCAATTTTCCATGCGCGGAATTTTGATTTTGGTTTTAACGCCGGCGGCTGCGTCTTCAAATGAGAGCTTCAGATCGTAGCGCAAATCGGCGCCGCGTTGCGCGCGGGCACGTCCGCCGCGACGCCTGCCGCCCGCGCCTCCGCCGAAAATATCCTGAAAGCCGAAAATGTCGCCGAAGACGTCTTGAAATTCTTCGAAGATCGTTCCCATGTTGCTGGTGTCAAACACCTGGCCGCTGATTCCCGCGTGGCCGTAACGGTCATACGCGGCGCGCTTCTGCGGATCGGAAAGGACGCTGTAGGCTTCGCTGGCTTCGCGGAATTTGTGCTCCGTGTCGCCTTTATTTTCCGGATTGCGATCCGGATGCCACTTCAGCGCGGCTTTGCGATAGGCGCTCTTGATTTGCTCGCTGGTGGCCTCGCGCGTCACTTCGAGCACTTCGTAATAATCTCGTTTGGAAGTCGAAGGCATTCTCTGGTCTCAATTCCCTTTCTTGAATTAGTTTGCTGAGGAATTCGATGCGAGATCCCCACCCTCGGGATTCACGGCCACGCGCACCATTGCGGGGCGCAAAACTTTTCCGTGGAAAGTGTAGCCAGCCTGCAATTCCTCGAGTATGGCGCCGTCGGGCTCGTCGCTGGTTTCGCGGCGTTCAATCGCGTGGTGCATGTGCGGATCGAACCGCTTGCCGTCCGTCTCGATTTTCTGGAGGCCCTGTTTCGCGAGCGCGTCGAACAATTGCTTGCGAATCAGTTGAAAGCCGGTGCGGTACTCGTCGTGCGCCGCGTCTGGATGCGCGGAAATGGCGCGGTCAAATGCATCGAGGACGGGCAGCAAATGCTCGACGAGCGTTTCGGCGCCGCGATGACGCTCCTGATGGCGTTCGCGCTCGATGCGCTTGCGATAGTTATCGAAATCGGCCTGCAAACGCACAAGCGTGTTTCGCAGATCCGTTTTTTCGGCGACAAGTTTTTCGAGCTCTGGAACCGGCGCGGTTTCCGCTGACGCGCCAACATTGGCATCGATTTCCGCGGCGTTTGCATTCGCGTCGGTCTTCGGCTCCTGTTCCCTTTCCGAATCACCACGCCTGCTCACGGCAGTTTGTCTCCCTTCGACTCCTCGGAAAAAAATTGCGCCATCAGCGCGACGACGGTAATTACGCGCTCGTAATGCATGCGCATCGGGCCCAAAATTCCGAGCGTTCCCTGCGCTTGATCGCCTCGGCGGGCTTGCTGGCCGCTGCTGTAAGGAGCACTCACCAGCGCGAGATGCTTCCCCGCGTTCGACATTTTCTCGACGCCCAATTCGACGTGCACAGGCTCGGGCCCCTCGATGCAACCGCTCAACAAAGCGATCAGGCGGTCGCGCTCCTCGATGGTTGTCAACAATTCGCCGAGTTGCTCCTGGTTCTGAAATTCCGCGGCCGCGAATTGCGCCGCGCCGCCGATATAGACAACGCGCTCCGCATCTTCGCCCAGCAATTTCGGATCGCAGAGCATCAATGCACCGCTTGCCAGCTTCTCGTAACGCTCGCGGTCGCGTTCAAGCTGCGCCTCGAGGTCCGCGCAGATCGCTTCGAGCGTCCATCGCGGATAATGGCTGTTCAAGTATTCGGCGATGTGGTCGAGTTCGGGCTGCAGAAAAACGCGCTGCGGGCGAATACATTTGTCGCGCGTGATTCCACCGCCCGTGACCAGT
>DASRQP010000186.1:0-5625 GCA_035696585.1 Candidatus Acidiferrales bacterium
TTGAATTTTAACTCCTTGTGTCACGATCAAGAAAATTCAAACTACCCACCACCGTAATCCATTGGCCCGGAAATTTCTAAGCCAGAAATTGGGGAAGCACAACACGCGGCGTGCCAGCCTGCTCAAAGGAAAAGCCTACTCCCAGCCATCCGCAGCCAAGCCCCGAGCATCGAAAGATGCTGGCACCTTCCCCACCAAGGGGCGCACTCAAGGGCGCTGATAAAGACGGCCCAGGGATGCTATAATCCAAGTTCGCTTGAGTTGGCGGTTCGCTGGGGAGCGGCAAAGCACTGGAGACGGGAAAAACACATGAGTTCATTTTGGAAAAAGGTTGTGATTGGACTGTCGGTGCTGATTTTCGCATATGTGGCGGTCGGCTACGTGAAGGGCAAGACTGGCGACGACAAGTCTTACGTGTCGCTTAGCGTATACAGCGAAGTGCTGCAGCGCATCCAAGACAACTACGTCGACCAGCCGGACATTCACAAAGTCACTTCCGGGGCGCTCCATGGACTGCTCGATTCCCTCGATCCGCAATCGAGCTATTTGAGCCCGCTCGAGTACACAGATTACAAACAGAAAGTTGACGACAAATCCAAGGGCGGGATCGGTGTGTTCATTTCGAAGCGATTCGGTTACGTGGTCGCAGTTTCCGTTTTGCCGGATAGTCCCGCACAGAAGGCTGGGCTTCACGACGGCGACCTATTCGATTCGATCGCCGGTTTTTCAACTACGGAGATGTCCATTGGGCAGGCACAGGTCTTGTTGACTGGCGAGCCGGGGCAAACGGTGAAAGTTGATGTGATTCGCCGGGGCACGCAGGAACCGTTCAGCGTGACCATGACTTACGCGAAACTTCAGTCCCCGCGCGTACTTCAGGAAGAAATGCAGAGCGACATTGCTTATATTCGTATTCCTGCGTTTGAGCCAGGAACGACGAAACAAATTCGCGAGAAGCTGGTGGAATTCCAGCGCCAGGGCGCCAAAAAGCTGATTCTGGATTTGCGTGATTGCGCTTCGGGTCCCGTCGATGAAGGGATCGATGCGGCGCAGCTTTTCCTGACCTCCGGCACAATTGGAACGCTGCGTGGCCAGACCGTAGCGACGCAGACTTTCTCGGCCGACGCTTCCAAGGCTGTCTGGAAGGGACCGATGACTGTGCTGATTTCGAATGGCACGGCGGGTCCCGCTGAAATCCTTGCGGCTGCGGTCGCGGACAATCATCGCGGCGACACCGTGGGCGAAACAACATTCGGCACGGCTTCGCAGCAAAAGATAATTACTTTGGACGATGGCGCGGCGCTGATTCTTACGGTCGCCAACTATTTCACACCCAACGGGAAATCGATTCCCAAGGAAGGCGTTGAGCCCACGGTGCAAGTGAATCCGCAAGCGGTGAACGACGTCGCAGAGCTCAATCAGGACCAACTCGCTCCTCCCGCTCCAGGACAATTGCCGTCCGCGAATGATCCGGTTGTAAAGCGAGCCATCGAAATTCTCCAAACGCCTGCCGCCGCGCCGAAGGCCGCCTGATTCGCGCGTGGCGGTGAAAAGCGCGCAGGTTCAAACTCGCAAGTCCGATTCTTCCTTCGCACGCATCGCCTTTTTGTTTTTGGCGATTGCGTTTCTTGCCGCAGGTTGTCAGAAGAAATCGCCCGACAGATCCGAGCTTCGCTCGATTACGCGCGACCTTGTGGCGGCGGCGCAAAAGGCCGGAGGACGCGACGCCGAGATCGTCATTCGTCCCGAAATGGGAGCGCGCCAGGGTGAACGGGCGCGACTTGTCGCCGATGATATTTTTGTCACTTTGCCGGATGCCGCGAAGGCTCCGGTGGTCGAAGGCGCGCTCGACCGTACGGCGGAGCGTTACCGTCTGGCTCACGTACCGCGCTCCAGTGCTTCCGGTGTGATTCGTTTTGATTACCTACGAGACGGCCGGCGCACGCAATCGATTTACATCAACGTGGCGAATGCAGCCAATGCGAATCGAACGGGAGCGGAGCCTGTGGGCGGCGCGCGTCTCGCTATCATCATCGACGATCTGGGCGGCGATCTTGCGCCCGCCGAAGCTCTCCTGAAGCTTCGTTGTCCGCTGACGTTTTCCATCTTGCCGAGCCAGCCGCACTCCGCGGAAATTGCAGACGAAGCATTCCGGCGCGGCGATCAGGTGATGCTTCATCTACCGATGGAATTTGAAGGCAACACCGCGAAGCCGGAAGCTGTCGAGCTGCGCGTGGGCATGGACGCGAGCGAAGTGGATCGTTTGCTCGCGCAGATGCTTGAAGCCGTGCCGCACGCCGCGGGGATAAATAATCACGAAGGGTCGCGCGCGACAACCGATCCCGCGTTGATGGCCGACGTGATGGCTGTTCTTCGGCAGCGGGATCTTTTTTTCATCGATAGCCGGACAACTGCCGCGACGATTGCGTATGACGCTGCGCAGCAGGCTGGCGTGCGAGCCGCATCGCGCAACGTTTTTCTCGACGACGTAGAGACGCGCGAAGCAATTCTTCGGCAGATCGAGCTTGCCGAGCGTGACGCTGCAAAGGAAGGCTCCGCGATTGCAATCGGCCACCCGCATCCCGCGACAATCGCAGCGCTGGAGGAAGCGCTGCCGCAACTCAAGGCGCGCGGCGTGCGGCTCGTGTTTGCGTCAGCTCTGGTTCACTGAGAGGAGCTTCGCCTTTCCGCAAGCGGCTGTTCTCTTCAACTGAGAATATCTGAAACCAATCCTGTTACGCGCTCGGCGATAGCGCCTGCTGATGTGAGCGCTGGCGATTCCAGGCCAATCAGTTGCACGACGTTTGGAAATTGGGGATCGCGCTCGATAATAAAATCGGTTGGGTGATGGCTGCCGGGCGGCGCGAGCTTGGCGCGAATCCCTGTGTACGCGGGCATCAAATCCTCGGCGCGAATTTCAGGCAACATCGGCTGGGCCATGCGCACGAAGTCCTCAACCGGCGGACGGTTGCTCTCATAATCATTTTTGTCAGCGATGTAATGCGCCGTCGGCCCGACGAGCACGCTGCCCCACAGTGTCTTGGTCAAATGAACGCCGAGGCTCAAGCCTTCAGGATGCGGCAAGGGATATACCAGGCCGCGAACGAGATCGCTGCGAGCGCGGACAATTTCGCAATATTCGCCGCGGACGGGATAAATGCGATGCTTCGCCATCGGCGAGCCCATCAGTGCGGCCACTTCATCGGCAAATAATCCGGCGCTGTTGACCAGGCAGCGCGTTTCGATTTCGCCCGCCGAACTTGTGACGCGAACCAGCCCGCCCTTCGCGTCGATTTTCTGGACCTTGGCGTGCGTGACGATGTCCGCGCCCTGCTCAACGGCAATTCGCGCGTAGGCCTTTACCAAGTCCTCGCTGGCTACAATTCCCGTGGACGGCACTTCGATTGCCGCTGTTCCGGCGATATGCGGCTCGCGCGCGCGAATCGCGGCGGCATCAATGACGCGCAAACCTTCGACGCCGTTTGCGCGGCCGCGTTCGACTAGTTCAGCGAGTTTCGGTTCTTGTTCGTGCGAGGTGGCGACAACGAGCTTGCCCGTATTGCGGTGCGGGACGCCATGCGCGGCGCAGAATTCGTACGTGAGTCTATTTCCGCGAACACATAGAGACGCCTTGAGCGAGCCGGGGGTGTAATACAGTCCGGAATGAATCACGCCGCTGTTTCGGGAACTCGCGCCCATGCCCAACTTCGGCATTTGCTCGAGAAGAAAGATGTCTGTCCACTTTGCGGAAGCGGCGCGCGCGATCGCGCATCCCACCACGCCGCCTCCGATGATTACGATGTTGGCCCGGTCCATAATTAATGAGCCGCCTCGCTCAAATTCCGCGCGTCGACTCGTTTGGCTTTCTTTTTAATAATCGCTGCCAGCGCCTTGAAATAGCGGCGTGCAAGGAACGGATTTCGCTTGGGTGCCGTCATGCACGGCGTAGCTAATCGGCTGGCCATCGCCATTGGAAGACCACAGCGAGGCCGCGCCGTAGACGCCGTTTTTATTCAGCGCGTAGAACTGAAGATCGAACATTTTCAGGCGCGACTTGTCGAAATCGTAGTTGTGCACCACGCGGCGCAGAGCTTCGAGACACGCGTCGGTCGGCGACATTCCCCTGCGCATCATTTCGACAACGGTGTGGCCGCCCGCGATTTTAATATTTTCCTCGCCGCGTCCTGTCGAACCCGCACCGCCAACGTCCGGGTCGAGAAAAAGTCCCGCGCCAATGATGCACGAGTCGCCGACACGTCCTGAAATTTTCCATGAGAGACCGGAAGTGGTCGTCGTGCCGGACATTTCGCCTTTCTCGTTCACGGCGAGGCAATTGATTGTTCCCGTGGGCGGATGCGCGACGACTTGCTTGATCCACGGCGCCCAAGCCTGGCGTTCTGGCGTGTCGAGCAGTTCCGCGAGCTGCTTGTTAAAATCGGGCGCGTCGAGGCCCGGACGCCAGTCTTTCGAACTCGACGCCTTCCACGCGAGCCACGCGATGCGCGATTTGTCGGTGAGCAAATTCATCGGCTTGAATCCCTGGTCGATGGCGAACTGCGTGGCACCTTGGCCGACGATGAAGGTGTGATTTGTGCGCTCCATCAGCACGCGCGCGACTCTTGCGGGATTCTTGATCTTTTCGATGGCGCCGACAGCGCCGCAACGCCGCGTCGGCCCGTGCATCACGCAGGCGTCGAGCTGCACCACGCCGTCCTCATTCGGCAATCCTCCATAGCCGACCGAGTTGTCGTTTGGATCGTCTTCGACAGGCGTGACGACGGCGAGCACGGCGTCCAAGGTGTCGCCCGTGGAGCGCAGCACGTCCATTCCAGCGTCAAGGTGATGCAGGCCGTTATGCGCCGAAATAATCGTTGGGCGCTTGCCCGTGGTCGGACGAGGTTGCCGCTTTGCTGATTCCTGGGGCGGGGCCACTTCGTTGACACTTGCGGGTAAAGTTGCGCCGAAGACTTTGCCGGCGCCCGCCGCTACGCCGCCCGCCAACGCTCCCACGCAAAATGTTCTTCGCGTTATATTTTTCATTTCATTCCTCGCGTCAAAATTCCGGTTTCGCGCGCAGCATATTCTTTCAGCACATTTCCTTCAAGCGAAGACTTTCGCGGGTAATGGGTCAGTTTGAATTTTGGCCCTTTGTGCCACGATCAAGAAAATTCAAACTGACCCACCACGCTTTCGCGTCATTTGGGGAACTTGCGCCAATCGTCTTGCGTATTGACAGTTGTGCTAATCGCGTACAGAATCCGGCGCATTCGCACCTGACGATTATGGTTCGCCTGGAAAATCTGACCAAAGAGTACGACCTGCCGCCGGTGAAGGGAAATCCTGCGCAAGTGGTTGCCGCGGACCGCTTGAATCTTACGATCGGCGACGGTGAGATTTTCGGCTTCGTTGGCCCCAACGGTGCCGGCAAAACAACAACGCTGAAAATGATTTGCGGATTGCTGGTGCCGACTTCCGGCAGCGTCGAAGTGAATGGCATCGACGTGGAGCGCCGTCCCGAAGATGCGCAACGATTTCTTGGGTATCTCTCCGACTTTTTCTCGCTCTATGACGATCTGAAAGTTTGGGAGTATCTCGACTATTTCGCGCATGCGTACAAAATGCCCG
>DASRQP010000187.1:0-4117 GCA_035696585.1 Candidatus Acidiferrales bacterium
GTCGTTGAATCCGACTTCTGTGGGATCCATGGTCAGTTCGACAACGTTATGCGGATCGAAACCGAGATTGCTGTGTTGCACGGCTACCAGGCTGCGAGCGAAAAGCCCGGCGATGACTAGCAGCATCAGTGACCCGGCAACCTGCAGCACAACCAGGCCGCTGCGGAGCCGATTCTTGCCCGCCGCGATGCTGCGGCCCGATTCGTGCAGCGCGGCGCTGATGTGTGTGCGCGAAGCGCGCAAAGCGGGCACCATGCCGACTACAACTCCGGTGATCAGAGCCGCGGCGAACGAGTAAACGAAAATGCGCCAATCGAATCCTGAATAGAGGTGAACCTCCACCGGCTGGTGCAAGTCGATCGAACCAATCGCGCGGCCGCCCCACAGGCCGAGCAGCAGTCCGGCCAGGCCGCCGAGGAGGGCGAGCAGAATGCTTTCGGTGAGCAGTTGGCGAACCAGACGATTGCGCCCTGCACCCAACGCTGCTCGCACGGCCATTTCGCGTTCGCGGCCGGTCGCGCGAACCAGCAGCAGATTGGCGATGTTCGCGCAGGCAAGCAGCAGAACCATGGCAACCAGCGCCAGGAACAGCGCAGCGACTTTGATGAGCGTGCCGGCGGTTCCCGGATCAGGACGCGCAAAGCGCTCCGAGTACACGCTGAGAAGCATGCCCTTGTTGCTTTCCGGATACTGCGCCGAGAGGCGACGAGCAACAACGTTCAGCGCGGCGCCAGCGCTCTGGAGATTGGCGCCAGGCCGCAGACGTCCCAGAACGAAAAGGTTCTGGAGAATGCGATTCACCATCAGATCGCTGGGCCAGCCGGGCTCATCTGAACTCACCATGGCAAGCGGCAAATACGCTTCCACACCCGGAGCAGGATACAAGCCGTAAAATCCCTGTGGCGCGACGCCCACCACCGTATTCGGTCGTCCATTTACGAGGATTCTTTTGCCGATGATGGTTCTATCGCTTCCGAGGTGCGCCTTCCAATACGAGTAGGAAAGGACGATTACCGGATCCGCACCCGGCGTTTTGCCTTCGGAAGGAAGAATCAGACGGCCGAGATATGCCTTGATGCCTAGCATCGAGAAAAAATTTCCGGTGACATAGGCGGTCAGGCTGCGGTCGGCTTTGCCTTCGAAACTCAGGCCGTCGAATCCAAGTTGAAAGCCCAGCATGTCGGAAAAAGCGCCGGTGGTCTGCGAGCGAATGTCGCGAAAGTCCGCGATGGAAAATTGCGTCAGCAACGGTCCGTTCCCCTGCCGGAATGCAAGCACCGTGAGTTGGCTCGGATTTTCCACGGGCAGCGGACGGAGCAGGAGCGAATCCACGACGCCGAAAATTGCTGTATTAGCGCCAATGCCGAGGGCGAGCGTCAGCACTGCAATGATCGTGAATCCCGGTGATTTTCGCAACATGCGCAAGCCATAGCGAAAATCCTGGCCGAAGTCGTGAATGTAATTTGTACGACGCATGTCCCGGCATTCCTCTTTGAGTTGCTCCACGCCGCCAAATTCACGCATCGCCGCAAGCCGCGCTTCGGCAGCAGACATTCCGGCGGAAATATTTTCTGCAATTTGGCGCTCGAGATGGAAACCCAATTCGGTATCGAGTTCGCCATCCGCTATGCGCCTGTGAAATAGGGAGCGGAAGCGCAGCGGGATTTTCGTGGGCCAGCGCATCACCATTTCCTCGCTATCCTTGGGCAGGATTCAAAACACTTGGTCTTGCTCTTACACTCAACTTTCAACTAACGACTATCAACTATGCCTCACTCGTACCGCAGCGCCACCATGGGATCGACACGCATCGCCCGCCGCGCCGGGATGTAACTAGCCAGCAGCGCCACCATCAACAAAAACAATGGCATCAAGACAAATGAGCCAGGGTCCAGCGGGCTCACTCCGAATAGAATCGCCGAAAAAACGGTGGATACCCCTGCGCAGAGGACCATCCCGACAAGCGCACCCGTGAGCACCGGGAACATCGCTTGCCTTACGACAAGCCACATCACGTCGCGGTTGTCAGCGCCGAGCACCATGCGAATGCCGATTTCGCGGACGCGACGGCTGACTCCGTAGGACACCATTCCATAAATTCCAATCGACGCCAGCAGAAGCGCGATCGTGCCGAGAATGACCGACAGCACGGATACAACGCGTGCCGGCTCGCGCCAGAATTCCAGAACGTCGGTGAGGGGCGCGATTGTGACACTCAACTCAGGATCGATGCCTTCGGTAAGTGAGTCGATCTCTTTCGCAATCGCTGGATCCGCCGCGGTGCTGTGGACCATCACCTTCAGATCCTGCTGCTGCCCGGGACCGGCGGTTTCATATAAGTACAGCTTGCGGGAATCACCGAGTGTGGCGACTTGCGCATCGGCAACGACGCCGACAACCTGCCAGTCGGCCATTCCCGAGTTAGGCTCGCCGCCACCGTGAAGCATCTGGCCAATCGGATTTTGCCCGGGGAAAAGCTGCCGCGCTGTGGATTGGCTCAGAACAACGAGGTGCGCTCCCGAGCGCACTTCTGCATCGGTGAAATCGCGGCCCTGCAGAACAGGAATGCCCAGCACGTGGAAGAAGTTTGCGGAGACGTGATTGTATTCCACTTCGTACTCTTTGCTCTTGTCCAGCGTGGAGAAGCCCGTGAGGTCATGCGAATTGCCAAGTGGAATGCAGGTCGCTTGCGCCACTTCGTCCACGCCCGGCACAGCGGCGAGGCGATCCCGCAACTGTTGCTGAAACGCAGCGGCACGCTGCGGAGTGTACCCCGCGCTCGAAAGGTCAAACACCACCGCCTCGGTGTTTTTCATCTGAAAGCCGGGATCGATCGTCTGCGCGCGATAGAGGCCGTGCAAGAGAAGTCCTGATGCGAGCAGTAGCAGCATGCACACCGCCACCTGCGAGCCCACCAGAAAATTGCGCAAACGCCCGGCGCTGATTGTTCCCGTTTGCGAGTGAGCGCCGTCTTCTTTCATCGCCAGCGTGAGATCCGCACGCGAAGCGCGCAAAGCAGGAGCGAGGCCAAACAGGCAAGCCGTTAGAACCGACAGCGTGAAAGCATAAAACCATGTGTGAAAGTCGGAATTGATGTGCAGCGCGAATGCGAGTTCGGGGGACTTCGGCAAGTGTGCAATCGCAAAACCGAAAATCGCCGCCACCGACCAGAAAGACGCCAGCGCGCCGGCAGCGCCGCCGATCAGCGCCAGCAAAAGGCTTTCCGTAAGCATTTGCCGGATAAGCCGGCCGCGGCTCGCTCCCACAGTTAGCCGCACCGCAATCTCTTTCCGCCTTCCGGCAGCACGAGCAAGCAGCAAATTCGCAATATTGGCGCAGGCAAGCATCAATACCAAACCAACTGCGGCCATGATCAGCCCGCCGATGATCAAGATTGGCGTCCGCAGCGAAGGCATAGCCAAAAGAGTCGCGCGGCCAAGCGTTATCGTCGTAATGCGCCCCGCTTGCAGCGAATTCAAACCCGAAGCAACTACGCTCAGATTCGCTTCGGCCTGCCGGGACGAAACCCCCGGCTTCAGCCGCCCAATCATGGCCAGCCAGCTCAGGTCATCGTCACCGAGAAAATCGTCGGCGGGCCGGAAGGCCTTCACCATTGTGAGCGGCGCCCAAAAGGATGACGCCACAGCCACTGTGCCTTCAAATCCGGGCGGAGCGACGCCGACCACGCGAAACGAAGTCCGGTTCAGCATAACGGTCTTGCCGACGATCGCCGGGTCGCCAGCGAACGTGCCGCGCCATGCTGAATCGCTCAGCACTGCTACCGTGCTCTCGTCGGGCGCTGCGCAATCGGAATCCGCAAAGAAACGGCCCAGCGCCGGCCGGATTTCAAGCACATCGAAATAGTTGCAAGAAGTCAGAGTTCCCATGATGGGCTGTGGCTTGTCGCCGCCCAGAGTCGTTTCTGTAAACGCGGAATAAGCCAGCAGGCCGGAGAATACGCGGTTCTCTTTGGCATATGCGCGGTATTCGGAATACGAGACGAACGAATCGTCATCGTGAACATTGCGATGGAGGGAGCCACTTGTGCTTCGCACGTTCTGCCCGACCGTCACGAGTTGGTCCGCGTGCGGGACGGGTAGCAGGCGCAAAGCGGCTG
>DASRQP010000188.1:0-20563 GCA_035696585.1 Candidatus Acidiferrales bacterium
TTGCGCAACTGCGCCTTGGTCTCTTCGGCGGGATGTGAATCTCCGTTGACCAACGGCCGCGTGAGCGCGCGAATCAGATAGCCGCCGGCAAAAATCACAACCGTATAAACAGCCGCCGTGATTCCCAGCCGGGGCAAAAACCGCGCGGGAGGGAAATAGGCCAAAACTAGACTCAGGTGTTCACTGAATTGCATTATTGTGTGCAAATAATTTAAGTTGTACGAAAGCGTGCAAGTGCTACAAAGTAGCGCTCAATCAACTCTTCCACTCCCGAAGCAGCCGCGATCAGTTGCCCATAATAGCCGCGTTTCAGATTTCGCGATACGGTGGAGATGTTCAAGCCCATGGCGCGTGCCGTGTCCTCGATTCGGCGATGCTCGAAGCGCGCAGCGATCGTCTTCCATTGCTGTTGCGTCATGCGCTGCACCAGCGTGTCCTGCAGTTCGTAGATCAAATTAACGACGGAATCCAACTCGGGGTTGTGTGTGCGAAAAGCCGTCAACGCCGGTTGCTTGCGCCTGCTTCGCTTGCCCAGACTTTCGAGCGCCTCACGAGCCATGCGAAAAGCGACGCCATCCAGTTCATTCACTGGCGCGGTGATGCGTCCCGCGACTTCGCCGATGCCGATTCCAACGCGCAACGACAGCGGCTGCAAGCGTCGCCGCAAATCAAGGAGAAGCCACGGAATCGTTTTGAGCCGCGCGGTGATAGTCTGAAATTCGTCGCCTGCGGTGACGGCATACGGCAACAACGTGAGTTTGCGTCCACGGTGCGCGCGCGTCGCCTGCCGCAACCGCTCATGCAGCAGGGCAGGCAAGCGTGACCGCGAGCCAGAGGAGATAACGTCGGCGATTAAGACGCCGTAGAGTTTCTGTGCCATTGCACGATTTCATGCAAATATACACTTTTGCACGAATCCGTGCAAGTCATAATTGAGCTTATGTTACACGATGGGACGCGCGCCCATCAGCTCCAGATACACTTCTCCGATGCCGCCCGTGACGTGCACTTCCACCGTGACTTTCGACTTTCCGTAGGCGTCGTTCACGTACTCGTCGCCGTCTTTCTTGAAATTGGGTGCGTCCACCGAGCCCAGACCGCCGTCCACGGTTACGCGCACGCCAACATCGCGCGGCAGTTTGATATGCGCTTCGCCCACGCCGCCCTGGATCGACGCGGTCACGTTCTGCTTCCAGTCGCCGGTCAAATCCACGGTCGAATTTCCCGCGCCCATCTGCACATCCAGATTCCGCAGCGTGATGCTGCTCAAATTCAGCGTCGAATTTCCCGCGCCCATCTCGACCGCCACATTGAGCGGCACGGCATTGTTCAAATGCAAATCCCACGTGTATTTCACGCCTCCGATGGTCGTGTGGGAGGCCTCGGGCTGCATCACCATGAGCGAACCGTTTCCGTCATGCACGCTGTAGCTGACGTCCGGTTTCCACTCGGGCACGTTGTACTTGATTGTGCCGTCGAGCAGTTGCGGTGACCCGCCGGAAATATCCAGTTCTCCCGCGCCCATTTGCAGGTGCACGTCCACGGATTTTGCCGCGCCCAGCGGAACAGAAATATTTTCCGTTTGCATCTCGGCGGTTCTCGCTATCGGTCCACGCCCCCCGCCAATAATGCAGCCTGAAACTCCCAGCGTCACAGCGAAGATCAAGCTGACCAGCGCCTTCGGCGTAATCTCGATTGTATTTCGCAGTTTCATCGCGTTCCTCGTTGCCGCGTTAAACGCCACTGGCAGTTTGCCGCGTGCCGTTTCCATTGCGCCTTCTGCCTAGATAACCAGATAAACGGAAACTCACTCTAAAATGTTTCCTCCGGTTCGGGAAGCAATTTATTGCTGGGCGCACGAACCTATTGAACGCTATGCGATTTTTGCAACCTTTTCGTTCCGCGAAGGGTCTCATATACTAGCTAGCAGCAGTTCAGGGCATACCCTTCGGGCCTCGGCCCTCAAAGGGTGAAGGGGGAGACGGTCATGAACCCAGCCGCCCCGAAGTCCATTTTCAGAGCCTTCCTGATTTGTGCGACGTGTCTTTACTTCGCCGCGTTTGCTCCTGCAGTTTTCTCCCAGCGGGGCGGTTCTCACGGTGGCGGTTCGCATGGAGGAGGCGGCTCCCACGCCGGAAGCTCGCATGGAGGCGGTGGATCTCACGGCGGCAGCGCTCATAGTGGAGGCCCCTACGCCGGCTCGGGCGTTTCTGCGCATTCCGGAGGCAGCGGCAGCGTCTCCATGACGGGAACGTCGTCCAGCGGCGGCCACGGCTCAAGCTCAGGTTTTGCTCGGCGCATGAATTTCACGGGCAATTCGTTTGTTGCGCCTCCGGCTACCGCGGGACGGCCCGTTGAAGGCGCTGCTCGCACGATTTTCATAAACGCGCGTCCGGAATTCGAGAACACGAGCGTGCCGACAGGTGCGCGCCCATTTGCGGCAGGGAACTATCTGTGGGAAGCGCCGCCGCAGCAACAGGCGCAACAGCGTGCCGCAGCGCCGCCTCCACCAGCTCCCGCACCGCAGCCAGTTCACCCGGGAGTAACTCAGCCGCCGTCGCCAGTTCGCCCGATATCAATGCCGTCGCCATCGCCGATGCAAATTCCGGGCTCTTTTCCAGCGCCAGGTCAAATGCCGATAGCGCGACCCGGCGTGATCCCCGTTTCACCGATGCCGATGCCAATTTTCCGGCCAATATCGCGGGTGACGCCGCGTCCCATAGCTTCTCCAGTACGGCCAATGCTCGGCGGAACGTTCGTCGCTCCTCCGCTCCGAGTGCCCGGACCCGTGACGCCTGCGTCCAGACCGATCCTGGGAGGTCCACTGCCGCCGATGAGCCATCCCCCTGTGCTGCCTGTGCGGCCGCCTTTTGTGGGCATGGCGGTTGAGCCTGGGGCGCACCGCCAGCCAACCACTCCGTTCGCAGCGTTTGGAGGTCCAGGGGTCACGCCTCCGCATCCTTGCATCAACACCATCTCTCGCTGCGGTTTTGGCGGCGGCGTGCTCGACGGCGACGGCGATTTCGACAATGACGGTTTTGGGCCGTCAATATTCTTCGGCTTCCTGGGCCCGTTTGGTTTTTCGCCGTTCGGTTTCGGCTCGACTTGCATTTTCAATGGTTTCTTCCAAAACTGCTTTTTGTCGCCCGTCAATTTCTCGCCTTTCGGCTTTGGCGCTTTCGGACCTTTCGGACTCTTCGGTCCCTGGTACGGCGGCTACAACTTTGCTCCCTACGGGTCGAGCTTCTTGTTTATGCCTCCGGCTGAAAATTTGCCTCCCGCGTTCGGAGACTATCTGCCGAATACAAACTACGCGCCCTCATACATCTTCGAGCCCGAGCCTCTGCCTGTACCGGAGGAAGCGCCGCCCTCGGCTAACGGGTCCGAGACTCAGCCAATCGTCAATCTCGTCTTGAAAGACGGCACGGTTTTCGGAGTGACGAGCTACTGGCTGGTGAACGACCGGCTCTTCTACATCACCACGTACAAAATTCAGTCCAGCATTTCCATCGACCAGCTCGACCTGCAGAAAACCGTCGACATGAACTGGAAGCGCGGCGTCGCCTTCACGCTGACTCCGCAAGCGCCGGACCAGGAGCAGCAGCCCAATCCGGATTTGCAGCCGCAATTGCTCCAATAGACCATCAACTCCGTTCAGCTGAGAACTATTGCAGCGCTTAAAACCCGCGTCGGTGTGCTTGCGTCCTTCCGGCAAATCTCTTACAGTTCGAAACAATGATTCCAATCGACTCCCTCGTTGGCTGGCTGTGGCTTGCCTTTCTGCTTTACTGGTTCGCGATGGCGTTCATAGCCAAGCGCGCGAAACAGAAAGAAAACTACGCCTCGCGTATTTTGCGGATTCTTGTGCTTTTTGCGGCGGCTAAATTTCTCTTCGGTGGCTGGGACCTCGGCCCGCTCGACCGCCGCTTCGTGCCGGCGAGTTTCTCGGTCGCTGTGGCGGGTGCTGTGTTGACAGTGTTGGGCATGGCACTCGCGATCTGGGCCCGCGTCTATCTCGCAGGCAACTGGTCTGGCATCGTAACGCTGAAGAAGGACCATGAACTGATTCGCACGGGACCCTACGCGCGCATCCGCCATCCGATTTATACCGGATTCCAATTGGCTCTTACGGGCACCGCGCTCGCGATCGGCCAGTGGCGCGCAATTGTTGCTCTCGCGATTGTCCTCGCGGCGCATTTCTTCAAGGCGCGCAAAGAAGAAGAGTGGCTCGCCCGCGAATTCGGCCCGGCGTTCGACGAGCACCGCTCCCGCACGGGAATGTTTTTGCCGCGACTGTCGTAGCGATTGCCGAACCGAACTCGCAGCGCAACTTGATTCTTACGGATTGTTTAGGGCGTGGCCGGACTTGCAGCAGGAGGAGCCGCGGCTGCGGCATTCTGAGGAACGGGTTCTCGAGGCAGCAGTACAACGCGAAAATCCCCAAAGTCTTCATCTAAAATATTCGAATAAATCACGAACAGACCCACCGCACCCGAAATAACAAGGGATTCGACTAGCGGGACCAAAATGGCCATCGCGCGCCCCATTTCGCTTAAGAATCCCATTAGCATTCCAAGCGAAACACTTGCTGCGAAGGACAAAACGATGACATACAAAATCGACCGCCACGAGAATGTCCACCACACACGAATCGTACGTTTCCACGTTGGCCGCAGCGGCTTCGCGTCCGCACCATCGGTTGTTGGAAGCAATCCGATGCGAAAATGCCGAAATCGTTTTGCAAGCACATAGCGAATAATGAGGAGCGCCACAAGGTAGGTGGTCGCATAGGGCAGAACTCGCAAGACCCACATCGTTGCGTTAGCCGACAGGGCCCCATCTTCGTAGAGTTTTCGCGCCCAGAATGCGGAGCAAAAAACGAGGATGGTGGCTATGACATTCGTTGGCCAGTAATACGCCCACCAGATGCGCAGTCCGTGATTGAGCGTTGGCTGAATATAAGTCGAGGGCGGAGCGGCAGCGCTCGCTACCGCAGGTGCATTGAACATCGATGGAGCGCTGAGCATGGCGATTTCGGCGGATTCTGCACGATGTTAACCTGGAAGTCAACTACGCTCAGAATACCCGGCCAGTTCTGCGTTGCTCTGTACGGAAATATTGTCGCGCAAGCGTTGGGTGGTCGCTTTATCAACTCACAGAAACCAGAGTCGCCGAGTCTTCTTTCTGCGTCGCGCGGGTGCGCCGCCGCAGGGTTTCATCCACCTTGGCTATCAGGGCGTCGCGCGTGTAGGGCTTTTGCAGGAATGCTCCTTCTTCGAGGAACTGCCCAGTTTTTTTGTCGTATTCCAAGTAGCCGGACATATACACAACCTTCACATCGAGACGGATGCGCTTAACTCGTTCCGCAAGTTCCGGCCCGCGCATTTTCGGCAGCACAATGTCCGTCACCAGCACATGGATAGGCTGTTGCAAATTCTCCGCGATTACGAGTGCGTCAGCGCCATTTTCCGCGGTAAGGACGTTGTAGCCGGCCGTCTTCAAGAATTCAGACGCGAGTTCGAGGACGGCCTCTTCATCCTCGACAATCAGCACGGTCGCGGATCGTTTGCAGCCGTTTGCCGGCTGTTTCTCTGTGAACTGTGGCGCCAAAGGTGCCTCCACTCGCGGCAAATAAATTTCAAATCGCGTGCCTCTTCCGGGTTCCGAGTCGACCCAGATGCCGCCATTGCTCTGGTTCACGACGCCGTATACGGTCGCCAAGCCCAGTCCCGTGCCTTTGCCCGCTTCTTTCGTGGTGAAAAACGGTTCAAAAATGTGCGACTTTGTGGCCGCGTCCATTCCGCATCCCGTGTCCGTAACGGCCAGCACCACGTAGTCGCCTGGCTCGATCGATTTTCGTGCGCTCGCAAACTCATTGCCAACGGTTAAATTGTACGTTTCTATCGCGAGTTTGCCGCCGTTGGGCATGGCGTCGCACGAATTCACGACCAGATTCATGATCACTTGCTCGATTTGACCGGGATCGGCCTTCAGTCGGCCGAGAGACGCGCCCGACCGGAAAGAAAACTCGATATCTTCGCGCACCAGACGCCTGAGCAGCTTACCCATTTCCGATACGGTCGCGTTCAAATCGAGGATTTGCGGTTGGAGCACCTGCTTGCGCGAGAATATCAGCAATTGACGCGTGAGCGCGGCCGCGCGATCCGCTGCTTTCGCAATTTGTTGGCTGCTGCCGCGAAGCGGTTCCGCGGGATCCATGCGGTCCAGCAACAAATCGTTGTGGCCCTTGATGACGGTGAGCAAGTTGTTGAAGTCGTGCGCCACTCCGCCCGCCAGGCGTCCCATCGCTTCCATCTTTTGCGATTGGCGCAATTGCCCTTCAAGCTCCTCGCGCTGGCTTTGGTTTCTCTGCAGAGTTGTCCGCATGCCGTCGAACGCGCGCGTCACCTGCGCCACTTCGTCTCCGCCGTCAGCTTCGAGCGGATACGCGAAGTCGCCCTGCTCCAAAGCGCGCACGCCGCCCACAAGCGAAGCCAGCGGGCGCGTAAACGTATCGGAAATCAGAAACACAAGCGCTGCTCCCACGATCGCGGCGACCAGAAATAATCCCAGCAGCAGCCGATTCAGGTGGTTGAGGAAAATGGTGGCGCCATCGTACGATTTCAAGACGATCAGGCTTATGCCGCCGTCCGTCGCGTCGGTCAAATCTTTCGAACTCGCAAGATACTTCTCGTTGTCAATCCGGAGAAGATTGGGAACTGTTCCGCTACCCACCTGTTGCTCGAGATTGTCTTCATCGAACGGCGCCAGTGTGCTGACGATGATGGTCTTTCCATACCGGAACGCTACTTCGCTGGATGAAATCCGGCGCAGCTCGTTGACGGCGTTGCCGTCGATTGCCCGCCCAACGACCACGGTACCCACTCGCGCGTGCTTCTGATCTGTATCGCCGAAGACTGGCCGCACGACGACTTGATATAGGCGCTGGCCGCTAAACCACCAGCCGTCCGCTTGTTTGCTATGGAAGGATTTTTGCAACAGGCTTTCCGCCGTGTTTGCGGGAAATTGTTCGCCGGCCGTGTGCAGAGCGACGACTTTGCCGCTCGCATCCGCCAGCAGGAACAGGTTGCAGTCTTCCGACTGCCACGGATCTTCGCTGGCTTCTTGAATTGTGGTCGCATCGCCGTTGCGCATCATGGCCAGCGCCGCCAGCAGGTCGGCCTTGTGTTGCAGCGCAATTTCGTGCTGATGCTGCATCACCTGGAACGTCATGACGGTGTTGCTCGCCTCTTCCTCGATTTGGCGTTGCGCCTCTTCCTTGGCTGTACGGCCGACAACAAGCAGGGTGGCGCACGTCAGTCCGCTGGTGATCAGGATCAGTGAGATCAGAAACTTCGTTCGGAGCTTCAGGTCCAATCGCGCCTGAGTTGCGCGGAACCGCGCCATGCCGGTCCGGCGAACGCGCCCGGCCCACGCCGTCGGCACAGAAGTGCTCGCGTAGACCAAATCACCCCAGCGCTGCAACAGGCGCACTGCTTTCTGGCCGAGGGACGTGATGTAGCCGTGAGCCGCAGCCACTGTCGCCATGCAAACCAGTGCGATCCCTGGTACCATATCGGTCTCCGCAGCCCGGCGCACTTGCCGTAAAGCCCGTCGAATGTGCGCGCTGGAAGTCTGGGCGAACGGGGGCAGCTGCATGATTCGAATGCGAAGCCTTCCGGCCATTTTTGGAGACACCCCGAACATGTTTTCCTTTGAAAATGAACTGTGATTCGCCTTTGCTGAATATAGTTTTTGGGGTGTGTGCCAGCAATGGAGCGGGGGTACTTAGGCGGTGTACCAGTAGTACTAAGCGAAAATTAAGCCCTCCTCAAACGGTGCCGGTTCAGTAGTTTAGACTGAAGGAAAGCAAGTGCCCGTACCACACAATCCGCACGCTCAGCAAAAAGGCGGCACGGGAAAGCGCAACCCAGAACCAAGCGCTTGAATGCTAATTGAGAAAAGAGAAGAGGCTCAAGGTTTGCGCCCGAGAGCGGCGCTAAGCCACCTTCGCGCGGTTTCGTGTTGCGGTGCATATGCCTGCCAGACTTTGGCGGCCCATTCGCGGACGAGCTTGGCGTGCTCTTCGGGACTTTGCGCTCTGCGCAAATCCGGGATAGTCATTGACCCGCGCTGCGGGAGAGTTGCGGGGCGTTCGATTTTCGCCGGGCCGCTCAACCAGCGGGGAATTGCTGCATATGTTTCGCGCTTGCCGCCGTGCTCGATGCCGCAGCACATGCGAGTCAAATGCGCCGCGTACGACTTGGCGGAACCGCAGTAACGGGCGGGATGCTGCAGGCAATAAGCGTCGACGAGCAATTCGTGAGTCGCGCCATAGCGCGGATCGCTGAAATCGCGCGCGCCCAATTCGTTGAACAGCGCTTCGCATCCGGCGTTTCCGCCTTCGATTTGCGCTCCGCATTCAGAGCACCGCGCCCCCAGCTTCTTCTCGTCGCGTTCATCCATATTCTTGTCGAGGCTCCTACCGAAGTATATTCCAGTCGCGACTTCCTCGCGTTGCTTCGGGCATGCTGGAACCTCTTTCAGCTTCCGCCTCATCCGGCGGCGTCTCTAAATTAGCTGTTCGTTTCCGCAACGACATCCTCCGTAATCGCACAGATTGTGCAGGCAAATTCCTCGCTCTGCCGTCCAAGCTGTTGATTTCGGGCGCGTTTAGTCGGATGCTGTCTCGGAACCGAACATGCGTAGGTGGTTAGAGCAAAGTGGAGGTGTGTGCTCATGGCAACTTTCTGGCAGGACTTGCGTTACGGCGTGCGAATGCTCGTAAGATCGCCGGGCTTTACCGCGGTCGCTGTCCTCACGCTGGCGCTCGGCATCGGCGCCAACACCGCGATCTTCACCGTGATCAACTCTGTGTTGCTCAGCACACTGCCCGTAAAGGCGCCGCAACAGCTTGCTTTCCTGACGGACCCAAGCGCGGCCGGAATGAGCGTCGGGCAGCAGTCGGGCGACCGCGATCAGCTCACCTATCACGAATACCTCGCGATTCGTGACCGCAATAGCGTTTTCTCGGACGTGCTGGCGATCCAGTCCGAGACTGCGCCATTGCCTGTGAGTGTGGGGAACATAGCGGGCGAGACGGAACAGGAGGGCCCGCAGGCCGCGGTGAACATGACGAGCGGAAACTATTTTGACGTCCTCGGAGTCAGTCCCATTCTAGGCCGCACTTATACAGGCGATGTCGATCGGCTGCGTGACGCCAACCCTGTCGCTGTGATCAGCTACAGTTTCTGGCAAAACCAGTTTGGCGGGGCGCAGTCAGCCATTGGAAGCAAGGTTCGCATTCGCCGCACCGCGTTCGAGATCATCGGTGTTGCGCCGCGCAATTTTTTCGGCTTGACCGTCGGATACGCGCCAGATATTTGGGTGCCGCTCACGATGCAGTCGGAAGTTTATCCCGGCTACGATTGGCTCGCGCCCTCGAAAAACGTGCACGAAAAAACAGAGTGGCTGCAGGTGGTGGGGCGGCTCAAGCCTGGAGTCACGGTCGCGCAGGCGAAAGCGAGCGTTAACGTTTTGTTCCAGCAATATCTCGAGGCCCAACTCGGCTCGACAGCAAATGCCAACGATCGCAAGAACTTTCTCAATCAACATCTCGCCGTCGGCGAAGGGAGTCACGGTGCCTCCGTGGTGCGTGAAAACTTCGAGCAGCCCTTGCTGATTTTAATGGGCGTCGTCGGACTCGTCCTGCTGATAGCGTGCGCAAACGTGGCTAATCTGCTGCTCGCGCGCGCGGCGTCGCGGAAAAAGGAAATTGCCGTACGCGTGGCGCTGGGCGCGGGCCGCGGCCGGCTGTTTCGTCAGTTGCTGACAGAGAGCACTCTGCTGGCGCTCGCGGGAGCCGTGCTTGGACTCTTGCTCGCGCCGTGGGCGGACGCGGTGCTCCTGCGGCTGGTTTCGAGCGGGCCGCAGCCAATTCCGTTGAACGTTCAACCCGACGCAACAATTCTGGCCTTCACGATAGGCGTCGCGCTGCTCACGGGCGTCCTGTTTGGTTTGGCGCCTGCGTATCGCGCGTCGCGCGTGGATTTGAACGACGTGCTCAAGGGAACTTCGCGCGGAGTCGTCGGAGGAACAGCGCGCAAGGGTCGCGCACCGATCGGCAAGGTTCTCGTGGTGGGGCAAGTGGCCTTATCGCTCCTGCTGTTGATCGTCGCAGGGCTTTTTATCCGCAGCTTTCAGAAATTATCGGAAGTGAATCTGGGATACGATCGCGACCATTTGGTGCTCTTCGGTGTGAATCCCCAGACGGCCGGCTATCAAGGCGCGGCCGGCACGCAAGTTCTTAAGGAAATGCTCGACAGGCTGCGCGCCATTCCCGGCGTGCTCGGCGCGACGCTTTCTGACAACGGACTGCTCGGCGATTCCGATTCGCGTGACGAAATCTCCATCGACGGCTACACGCCCAAATCCGGGCAACAGATGCACGCACGTTTTGATGAAATCGGTCCGAACTTTTTCTCGACCATCGGGACACCGATCTTGATGGGACGCGACATCGGCCCCCAAGATTCGGGAAACGGGCAGCGCGTCGGCGTGATCAATGAGACCATGGCGCGTTATTTCTTCGGGAATGAAAGCCCTATCGGCCGCCGCATCTGGGACATGTTTCCCACCACACATACGGATTTTGTCGTCGTTGGTGTTGTCGCGGATTCGAAACACAACAGCTTGCGCGAGAAGCCACAGCCCAGATTCTACGTCCCGTATTTTCATCCCATCGGAGAAGAAAGCTACGCAGTGGTGATGGTGCGTTCGGCAGGGAGCGCGTCGAGCGTGACTCCTGCGATTCGACAGGCCGTGAGGCAGGTCGCGCCGAATCTGCCGCTAAAGCAGATCCGGACTATGAATGATCTCGTGGACGAGTCGCTTTCGACCGAAACCATGATCACCAAGCTCGCGGGATTTTTCGGCACGCTCGCCGTGCTGCTCGCGTGCATCGGGATTTACGGCATCATGGCGTATGCCGTCACCGGACGCACGAACGAAATCGGAATTCGTGTGGCGCTTGGCGCGCAACGAAAAGACGTCCTGTGGCTCGTTCTCCGCGAGACGCTCCTTCTTGTGCTGATCGGTGCGCTCATCGGATTGCCCGCCGTCTTTGGCGTGTCGCGATTGATCAAGAGCCAGCTTTTCGGTTTGAGCGCGACGGATCCCGTGTCGCTGATTCTTGCGACCGTT
The DNA here is from genome assembly GCA_035696585.1 of Candidatus Acidiferrales bacterium. Lineage (GTDB taxonomy): Bacteria > Acidobacteriota > Terriglobia > Acidiferrales > UBA7541 > DAHUXN01. The sequence continues at coordinate 11,203 of DASRQP010000188.1, forward strand.
CTGATGTTTGTGGTGGCCATCGTAGCGGGCTACATTCCCGCGCGCCGCGCCTCGCGCACCGACCCAATGGTCGCCCTGCGCTACGAGTAAGGACGGTTTTGTAGCTCAGGTCCCGGTTACCCTGACAGCGGAAGGGCCGAGCGTCTTCTGCTCGGCTGACCTGAGGCTTTGAGCGCGCTGGCGCAGTACCGCCAAAGCGAATGCCTCACGTCAGTCCCGATATACAGCATCGGGACCCTTCCCGCGTCAGGGGAAGCGGGACGTGAGCTACAACGGGAAAAACAACGAGGTAAACCATGAGCGTGCTGTCGCAGGACCTGCGTTACGCCTTACGCCTGCTGACGAAGTCTCCCGGTTTCGCGGCCGTCGCTGTGCTGACGCTGGCTCTCGGCATCGGCGCGAACACCGCCATTTTTACGGTTGCGGACGCGCTGTTGCTCAGGCCGCTCCCGTATGCAAATCCGCAGCGGCTGATGATGGTTTACGAAACAAGCATCGTAAACCGCAGCGAAGAGAGCGTGTTCTCCTACCCGTACTTTGCGCGATTGCGGGACCAACAGCATTCGTTCTCCGGGATTTCCGCTTATGCCAGCGACGATTTCGACATGACCGGGCGCGGAGAGCCGCGGCAAATTTCCGCTGGGCGCGTGAGCTGGAATTTTTTCGATGTGCTTGGCGTGCAGCCAGCGCTGGGCCGGGATTTTTTCGCGAGCGAAGGTCAGCGCGGGAGCAATCGCGTACTCATGCTGAGCCATCAGTTCTGGATCAGCGAGTTCGGCGGTGCGCGCAACGTGGTCGGGCAGAGCCTGATGCTCGATTCGCTCAGTTACACGATCGTTGGAGTGTTGCCCGCGAATTTTGTTTTTACGCCCCTCGGCAGCGACACGCAGATTTGGATTCCACGCGAATTCGAACTGAATATCGCCACTCCGGAGCACATTCAAGCGGGCATGGGATATTTGGAGGGCGTAGCGCGTCTTGCTCCGGGCGTGAGCACCGAACAGGCGCAGTCCGAAGTGGATGTGCTGCATAAGGAATATTGCCGCGATAATCCGACTCGGCCCGACGCCAATCCGAGGTGGCCTTTAGCTGTCACTCCGCTGCAAACGATGATCGTGGCGAACATTCGCGCGGCGGTGCTGATTCTGATGGGTGTGGTGGGAGTGGTGCTGCTAATCGCATGCGCGAACGTGGCGAGCCTGCTGCTGTCGCGGGCGCTGAAGCGCAAGAAAGAAATTGCGGTGCGCACAGCGTTGGGCGCGCGCCGCGGCGTGATTGTGCGGCAATTGCTGGTGGAAAGCTTGCTACTGGCGGCGATTAGCGGGTTGATCGGAATTTTCGCCGGCTACGCCGGAACGCGCGGGCTGCTGGCGCTGAATCAAGATACGGTTTCGCAATTGGGCGGCGGAGTCTCGATGGACTGGCGCGTGCTGTGCTTCACGATAGCGATTTCACTGGTGAGCGGTGTGCTATTTGGGCTGGCTCCGGCGCTGCAGCTTTCGAAGACGGATCTGAATTCCGTGCTGCGCGACGAAGGGCGCGGGAGCACGGGCAGCCGCCACGTCGCAAGTTCCCAAAATGTGCTGGTGGTGGCGCAAGTGGCGCTGTCGATGATTTTGCTGATTGGTTCAGGGTTGCTCATTCGAAGTTTTCTGCAATTGATGAACGTCAATCCCGGATTCGATCCCAGGAACGTGTTGACGATGCGAATGAATCTGTCGCCGTCGAAATACGGAACGAATGCGCAGATGGTTTCGTTTTACAACGAGGTGCTGCGGCAAATGCAGTCATTGCCGGGCGTGCGCGCTGCGGCGATTTCGTCGGCGCTGCCGCCGACTCCCACGCGGTCTGCGCCGATCCTCGCGGAGGGTCAGCCGGCCGTGCCGCTGCCGCAACGGCCGGACGCTAATATCGAAACGATTAGTCCGGACTATGCGAAGGTGCTGCGCGTGCCGCTGGAGCGCGGCCGCGAGTTCTCCGCCGACGACAATCAAACCAAGCCAACGGTGGCCATGGTGAATCAGGCGTTCGTGCGGCGCTATTGGCCGAATGAAAATCCGATAGGGAAACATATTTGGCTGGGCACGATCGCGACGCCGGTCGAAGTGGTGGGTGTACTCGGCGACGAGAAGAACAATGGCATAAGCGGAGAGCCAGCTCCCGAGATGCTGCTTCCGTTCCCGAATCTTCCATGGTCGCATCTGCGGTTGAGTTTGCGGACTGCGGGCGGAGATCCGATGGCGCTTGTTCCGGCGGTGCGGCAGCGACTCGCGCGCATCGATAGCGTTCAGCCTATCACCGAAGTGCAAACGCTCGAGCAGATACTCGCCCAGTCGCGCGCGCAATCTCGTTTCACGGTGTTGCTGTTCGGGATTTTCTCCGGCGTCGCGTTGGTACTGGCCATCGTCGGAATTTACGGCGTGATTTCCTACGCCGTCGTGCAACGGACGCACGAAATGGGCATCCGCATGGCGCTCGGCGCGGACAAGAAAGATATTTTCAGACTCGTGATCGGCCGCGGCCTCAAGCTTGCCGGCATCGGAATTGCCATCGGACTCGTCGCGCCCTTCACGCTCACGCGCTTGATGTCGAGCCTGCTTTACAAAGTCAGCCCAGCGGACCCATTAACGATAATTGGCAGCGCGATTCTGTTTCTCGCAGCAGCGCTTCTTGCAAGCTACATCCCCGCGCGCCGCGCTTCGCGCACGGATCCAATGGTCGCGTTGCGCTACGAGTAGTCAGACATTTGCGAGCGGGATTTGCGAATCTCATCTACGGCGGACACTTGCGAGGTGCGACGGATGATTCATAAGACGAGGATTGGGCGAATTCGAGGATTGCTTCTCGTCAGCGTCTTCTTTGTCGCGGTTGCGTCTTCGGCGGCCGGTGGCGGCTCGACGCCCGAGGCATTAATGGACGCGGGGCATTGGAAACAGGTCCGTGCTGCGGCGCAGAAACTCGCGCAGGAACAGCCCAATAGCGCACGTTCTTTTTACTTGATGGCCCAGGTGAAGTCGGCCTTCGCTGACGACGCGGGCGCGTTGCCGCTGGCTCAAAAGGCTGTCGCGCTCGATGGAGCCAATTCCGCCTATCATCTTTGTCTCGCGGAAATCTACGGCGACATGGCGCAGCACGCGGGTTTCTTCAAGCAAATGGGCCTCGCGCGTTCGTTTAAAACCGAGGCTGACAAAGCCGAATCCCTCGATCCAAACAATCTCGACGCACGCTTCGACCTTCTCCAATTCTATTTGGACGCGCCGGGTGTCATTGGAGGCGGCAAGGATAAAGCCTACGCCGAAGCAACTGCAATCGCCCAAATCAACGCGGCGCGCGGCTACTCCGCACAAGCCCAAATCGCCGCTCACGACAAGGATACGACTAAACTCCTCGCCTCTTGGAAAGCATCCGCGCAGGCGGACCCGCAGCGGTATGAGACACAAATCGCTTTGGCTAATTACTACGCCAGCGATCCCCAGAAAAATTATGACCTGGCGGAAAACTACGCGCGCGCGGCGATCAAAATCGATCCCGGTCGCGTGGGCGCCTACACGATTCTGGCCCTCACTTATGCAACCGAGCAGCGTTGGAAGGAACTCGATGCGATGCTCGCCGACGCGAAACAGAATGACCCTGACGACTTCGGCCCTTTCTATCAAGCTGGCCGCGTCCTGTTGACGCAAAACCAGCAGTTGCCGCAAGCGGAGCAATATTTTCGCACTTATCTATCCCAAGAGCCGGAGGCAGGCCAGCCACCCATCGCCTCCGCTCATTGGCGGCTTGCCGGCGTGCTTGCCAAGGAGGGCCGAAAGCCTGACGCGATCGCCGAACTCCAAGTCGCTTTGAAGTTGCAACCCAACTTCCCGCAGGCAAAAAAAGATCTGCAGCAGCTGCAATAGCTGTCGCGATCTGGAACATTTCGCTGAACACACGAAACTCCGGAACATATCCGCGCCAGGCTTCGTACTACTGAGTGAAGCGAAACTCGGCGATTCAGTCAGCGGTTGCCAGCGCCGTGAACTCTGCTTTCATTGGGAGGAACCATGGGAACGTTGCTTCAGGATTTGCGCTACGCGGTGCGCATGCTCGTGAAGTCACCGGGCTTCACTGCTATAGCCGTACTGACGCTGGCGCTCGGCATCGGCGCAAACACCGCGCTTTTCTCCGTCGTCAATGGCGTGCTGCTCAGTCCACTCCCGTATCCGCAGCCAAGCCGTCTCGTTGCGGCTTACTCGCGTTCGTTCGACTTCGCACACTCCTCCATTTCTTATCCCAATTTCCTCGATTGGCAACGCGAAAACAATTCCTTCGCGCAGTTCGCCGCCTACCGCCACGATTCTTTCAACATGACCGGGTCGGGCGAGCCTGAACGCCTCCGCACCGAAATGGTCTCCGCCGATTTTTTCTCCATCCTTGGCGTCCAGCCCGTAATGGGGCGCACCTTTACGGCGCAGGACGATCACGCGGGCGCCGCTCCCGTCGTCCTGGTCAGCGAAGGCCTGTGGAAGCGCCGGTTTGGCGGCTCGCCACAAATCATCGGCCAATCTATTTCGCTCAACGGCACGCCTTACACCGTGGTCGGCATCATTCCCGCGAATTTCTATTTCCGCGGAAACAATTTCAGTCTCTCTGAGATCTACGTCCCCATCGGCCAGTGGACCGACCGCACTTTCCTCGACCGCCGCGCCAGCATGGGCATGGACGCCGTCGGCCGCCTCAAGCCTGGCGTCACTTTCGCGCAAGCCGAGGCCGACATGAACGGCGTCGCGCAAAATCTCTCTCGCGCCTATCCTGAAGCCGACAAAAATTCCGGCATCGCGCTCGTCCCCCTCAAACAGGACATGGTTGGCGACATTGCTCCTCTGCTCTACATTCTTCTCGGCGCCGTGGGATTCGTCCTGCTCATCGCCTGCGTCAACATCGCCAATCTTCTTCTGGCGCGCTCCACGGGACGCACTCGCGAATTCGCCATTCGCGCTGCTCTCGGAGCCGGCCGCGCCCGCATGATTCGCCAACTCCTCACCGAAAGCGTTTTGCTTTCCTTCACCGGAGGAATCATCGGTCTCTTACTTGCCGCCTGGGGAACGCGCGCGGCCATCGCCATTCTCCCGCAGGCGCTTCCGCGCTCCGGCAACGTCGGCCTCGATCTTCGCGTCCTGCTTTTCACCCTCGGCGTTTCTCTCTTTGCCGGAGTTCTATTTGGTCTCGCGCCTGCTTTCAAGACCTCGCAGCGCAACTTGACGGAAACATTGAAAGAAGGTGGACGCGGCTCAAGCGGCGCGCGCCACCGTCTGCAGGGAATTTTCGTTATCGCCGAAACCGCGCTCGCTCTTATCCTCCTCGTTGGCGCCGGCCTTATGATTCGCAGTCTTGTCGCGCTCTGGGACGTAAATCCCGGATTCAATGCGCACAATCTGCTTTCCTTCTCCATTGCCTTTCCCCCTGACGCCATGAAGGCATCTCCGGATCAGTTGCGTAACTCTCTGCGGCAGCTCGATTCCGCTATCGCGGCTGTCCCCGGCGTTCAATACGTTTCTGTGGTTGGCGGCTCCCTTCCCATGGAAGGCGATTCCGAATTGCCCTTCTGGCTCGAAGGCCAGCCCAAACCGTCAAGCACTCAGGACATGAGCGCGGCGCTTTTTTATCTTGCGGAGCCCGATTACCTGAATGCCATGGGCACGTCCCTTATTCGTGGCCGTTTCATCGACGCGCAGGACACTCTTCATTCCACTCCCGTCATCGTCATTGACGAAGCCTTTGCCAAGAAATTCTTCCCCGGCCAAGATCCCATCGGCAAGCGTATTAACTTCGCCATCCTCGACGTGCAAGCGCAAATCGTTGGCATCGCCGGACACGTCAAGCACTGGGGACTCGACGACGCCGGCCCCATCCAGGCGCAGCTTTACTTTCCGATCATGCAGGTGCCCGACAGATTTATGCCGCTGATTGCCAAGGGCGGGGAGTTCATCGTGCGTACTCACGTCCCGCCGGACACGCTGGTCGGAGCCATTCGCCAGACCGTCGAGCGAGTCAACAGCCAGCAAGTGATGTACGGCGTCGAAACGATGGAAGGCATTATCTCGGATTGGCTTGCCGCGCGACGCTTCGCCATGATTCTCCTGGGAGTTTTCGCCGTGCTCGCCCTGATTCTTTCCTGCGTGGGAATTTACGGCGTGATTTCCTATCTTGTGGGCCAGCGCACGCACGAAATCGGCGTGCGCATCGCGCTCGGCGCGCAACGCTCTGATGTTCTGCGCCTCATTCTCGGACATGGCGTGAGAATGGCGCTCATCGGGGTCGCAGTCGGCATCGCCGCCGGACTCGCCCTCACGCGCCTCATGGCCAAAATGCTCTTCGGCGTCAGCGCGCGTGACCCGCTCACATTTGGCGGCGTTGCAATTCTTTTGATGCTCGTCGCCGTCGCGGCCTGTTACATTCCCGCGCGCCGCGCCATGCGCACGGATCCCATAGTGGCTCTCCGCTACGAGTAGCCGCCCTTCTTGTAGCTCAGGTCCCGCCTGCCCTGACGCAGGAAGGGTTCGCGTGCTTCCCGCGAACTGACCTGAGGTTTTGGTTCTTGTTTGTGCTCTGTAGGGACGGCTTTATTCCGCCGCGAGAGATTCCCGTGATCCTCCCGCTTTTCTCCTCAGCAGGCAGGCATGTTTGTCTTCGCGGCAACTCACCAAGCCAAGCTTCCGCGCGGCTCTAAATTGCATCTTAGAATGAGGTTGGCCACGGCGCTGCAGACGCCGATGCATCACGCGGCTGCCGCCATGACGAAAATCTCCGTTGGCGGGAATGTCGTGGCATGATATATAGGAGTGCAGCGCGGAATGCGAGACGAAAACATCCCCAATTTTGCTTCCTCGATTAACCGGCAGCAACCTTCCTCTTTTGGCCGCGAATTGCGCTCATGGTCGCGCGATATTGCGGTGGCGCTTGGCTTGGCGCTGGTCATTATTGTATTTCTCTACCAGCCCGTGAAAGTCGAAGGCACCAGCATGGCGCCGCTTCTGAGCGACCAGGAGCGAATTTTCATCAACAAATTTGTTTATCGCTTCGAGCCCATTCATCGCGGAGACGTGATCGTTTTCTGGTATCCGCTCGATCGCTCGCAGTCGTTCATCAAGCGCGTGATTGGTTTGCCGGGGCAAACGCTGGAAATCCGCGAGGGCGAGCTTTACGTCGATGGCAAACACGTGGCCGAGCCTTACGTGCCGCCGAATTATTTCGACGATTCCAGTTACGGTCCGATTCGCATTCCGCAGGATGAATATTTCGTGATGGGCGATCATCGGGACAGTTCCAACGATTCGCGCATTTTTGGACCAGTGCCGCAAAAATATATTTACGGCAAAGCGGTGTTTGCGTACTGGCCGTTTCACCAATTTGGCGAAATCTCCGCGCCATAAGTCGGGGCGCTGTGAATTTGATGGAATTTCTTCGCGCGAAAAAAGGAATCGGAAGCTGGTAAGATGAATTTCGTCGGAGGACACACTGAAGGCGTTGCACGGAAACAGCGCGATCCTCGCGCTCGAGGACGGAAGAGTATTTAGAGGCCGCGCGGCGGGCGCAAGTGGCCGCCGCGGCGGCGAAGTTGTTTTTAATACCAGCCTTACCGGCTACCAGGAAGTTTTCACCGATCCCAGTTACGCCGGCCAGATTGTCTGCCTCACTTACCCACACATAGGAAATGTTGGCGCGAATCTCGACGATGAGGAATCGGCCCGCCCGTACATCGAAGGGTTGATTGTCCGCGATTTTTCGCAGATTTCCTCGAATTGGCGCGCCAGCGAGACGGCGCAAGCGTATCTCGAGCGTTACAAAATTCCCGTGATATGGGATATCGACACTCGCGCGCTCGTACGGCATATCCGGCAGGCAGGCGCATTGCGCGGAGTTGTATCCACGGATGGCAGTTCGGCGGAGGCGCTGGTTGCCGAGGCGCGAGCGCTGCCATCCATGGCGGGGCACGAACTTGCGAGTCAGGTGACTTGCGCGAAGCAATATCACTGGGAGCGCGGCTCGATTCCCTTGGCAAAATACGCAACGCAAGCGGCGAGCGCGGGCGGCGCAGGGCCTCTGTGGCGCGCAGCGGCGGTGGCGAAAATGCAGCCGCAAGCCGGAGCGCGGCGCTACAAAGTCGTCGCCTACGATTTCGGCATCAAGCAAAACATTTTGCGCATGCTCGTCGATCACAATTGCGCCGTCACGGTCGTTCCGGCATCCACGTTGGCCGAAGATGTTCTAGCGCTGAAGCCCGACGGTGTTTTTCTGTCGAACGGGCCGGGCGATCCCGAACCAATCACGTTTGCCGTTCAAAACATCCAGAAACTTTTAGGCCGCGTGCCGATTTTTGGGATTTGCCTGGGCCATCAATTGTGCGGCATCGCGCTCGGCGGGAAAACTTTCAAGTTGAAGTTCGGCCACCACGGCTCGAATCATCCGGTCAAGAATCTGCTCACCGAGACAGTCGAAATCACGGCGCAGAACCACGGTTTTTGCGTGGACCCGGATTCGTTGCCTTCGAGCGACGTCGAAATCACGCACGTGAATTTGAACGACCACACGAATGAGGGCATGCGCCACCGCTCGCTCCCCCTCTTCAGCGTGCAGTACCACCCCGAAGCGTCGCCCGGCCCCCACGATGCCCGCTACCTCTTCGATCAATTTGTAACCATGATGAGTGAGGCGAAGAGTGGCAACTAGCAGATTTTATGTGTCATTCCGAGGAACACCGTGACCGGCGCAATTCCTCGTGCTCGCGAGGCGAGAAGCAAATGCAGATCCCTCGCCGCGTGGCGGCTCGGGATGACGCGAGTAAGGTTTTTAGCGTCGGGCCGGGCCACAGCAGAGATAAACGCAGGAGTCGAGGACGGCGTCAGCTCTGTCGCGACACAGATCCTCATGACGTGTCATTCCGAGGAGCCACGCGACGAGGAATCTGCTTCTGGGTTTGCATCGATTCACGACAAGAGGATTCGCGAAATAACAAATGCCTAAGCGCACGGACATAAAGAAAATCATGATTATCGGCTCGGGGCCGATCGTCATCGGGCAGGCCTGCGAGTTTGACTATTCCGGCACGCAGGCGTGCAAAGCGTTGCGCGACGAAGGCTACGAAGTCGTCCTGGTGAATTCGAATCCCGCCACAATCATGACCGACCCGGAAATCGCGCAGCGAACCTACATCGAGCCACTCACAAAAGAATACCTGGAGCCCATCATCGCGCGCGAGCGGCCTGACGCCTTGCTGCCGACGGTCGGCGGTCAGACAGGTCTGAACACCGCCGTCGAATTGGCCCAGAGCGGAATCCTCGAAAAGTACGGCGTGAAATTAATCGGCGCATCGTTGCGCGCGATT
>DASRQP010000189.1:0-5398 GCA_035696585.1 Candidatus Acidiferrales bacterium
ATGGGATTCGATTTGTTTCCTCTCACCACGCTCGAGAATAAAAGGAAGTGGCTGCCGCAAATCGAAAAGAACGGCTGGCTTGTGCTATTTGCGCATGACTCCGCAGTTCGCGCCGCCTATTTGCGGGAACATAACGGAAACTACGAAGCCGAGCCCGCGCGGATCGATTGAGTCCCGCATCAGATTCCTGAAGAAAGTAAACGGCGAGGAGAATGACGAAAAAGCAAAAAACAACGAAGCGTTCAGCGAACGAGCCCGTACGCATCGGAATCATCGGCGGCAGCGGCCTTTACTCAATGGCGGGCCTCACCGGCGCCCGCGAAGTCCGCGTGAACACGCCCTTCGGCGCTCCCTCCGATGCATTCGTAATCGGCTCGCTCGAAAGCAAGCGCGTGGCGTTTCTTGCCCGCCACGGCCGCGGCCATCGGATTCTTCCCAGCGAAATCAATTATCGCGCCAACATTTACGCCATGAAAACGCTCGGCGTCGATCGCATTTTCTCGGTAAGCGCCGTCGGCTCTTTGCGAGAGGATTTGCACCCGCTCGAATTCCTGATTCCCGATCAGTTCTTCGATCGCACACGCGGCCGCATCGCCACTTTTTTCGGCGATGGAATTGTGGCCCACGTCGGTTTCGACAAACCCACCTGTGGGCACCTGGCAAAAGCGCTGGCTGAATCGTGCGGTCGCGCTGGTGTGAAGGCGCACGCGAAGGGGACGTACGTTTGCATGGAAGGTCCGCAATTTTCCACGCTGGCGGAATCGCATTTCTACCGCCAATCGCATTTCGACGTGATTGGCATGACAAATTTAACGGAAGCCAAGCTCGCGCGCGAGGCGGAGATTTGCTACGCCACCGTAGCCATGATCACCGATTACGATTGCTGGCATCCTGAACATGATTCCGTTTCCGTCCCGGACATCATCGCCAATCTCAACAAAAACGCGGCGAACGTTCAGCGCGTCATTCGCGAAACCGTGCGCGCTCTGCCGGACGCGCGCGACTGCAAATGCGGCGCGGCTCTCGCGCATGCGATTTTGACCGACCGCAAGCTAATTCCCCCGGCGACGAAGCGCCGCCTCGCGCCGATTATCGGTAAATATATTTCCTGAACACGAGAGGAATTCCTAATGTCGTTACTGGTTGTGGGTTCTGTTGCGTTCGATGCCATCGAGACGCCGTTCGGCCAAACGGAGCGAACCATCGGCGGTGCCGCCACGTATTTCGCGCTTGCTGCGGGTTTGCTCTCGCCGGTTCGCCTCGTAGGAGTGGTCGGCGAAGATTTCACCGCGAAAGACGAAGCTGTATTCCACGGAAGAAAAGTTGATCTTGCAGGTTTGGAGCGCGCCCCCGGAAAAAGTTTTTTCTGGGCCGGCCGCTACAGCAGCGATTTGCGAACCCGCGAAACTCTGCGGACGGATCTAAATGTCTTCGCCACTTTTCAGCCAAAATTGCCAGAGGCGTATCGCGATTCCTCGTTCGTCTTCCTGGGCAATATCGACCCGCAGCTCCAACGTAACGTGCTGAAGCAAATGCGCCGCCGGCCAAAACTTGTCGCGCTCGACACAATGAATTACTGGATCTCCGGCACGCGCGCGGAACTCGAAAAGACTTTGAAATTAATCGACGCGTTGCTCATCAACGACGAAGAGGCGTGTCAGCTCGCAGGAGAAAGCAACCTGCTGCGAGCGGCGCGGCGCGTGCTGCGCATGGGGCCAAAAGCGCTCGTCATCAAGCGCGGAGAATACGGCTCGATGATGTTCCATCGCGATTCGATTCTCGCCGTCCCGGCCTATCCGCTCGAAGAGGTCCACGACCCCACGGGCGCCGGCGACAGCTTCGCGGGAGGCTTCATGGGCTATCTTGCGAGCCACTCGCAAGCCAATCACGTTTCGCTGCGTCGCGCGATGGTGTACGGCTCGGTGCTCGGAAGTTTCGCGGTGGAAAAGCTGGGCGTCGAGCGCCTCCGGACGGTCAAGCGCCGCGAAGTCGAAACGCGCGCCCGCGAACTCGTGCGCATGATGCACATAAAACTCTAGCGTGCGAAAGCGAATTTCCTTTTCAACAGGGCGGAGCGGAGTAGAATCGGCGCACTGTCGGTGGCGTGATGGCGATTGACCTAACCTATACGATTGCAGGGAAACTTCTGTTGGCGTCGGCGCTCGGCGGCGTGATCGGATTCGAGCGCGAACTGCACCGCAAGGCCGCCGGACTGCGCACCAGCATGCTCATCTGCATGGGCGCGTGCTTCTTCATGATTATTTCTTACGTCGCCGCAGTCCATCCCGAAGACGATCACACGCGCATCGCGGCGCAAATCATTGCCGGAATCGGATTCCTCGGCGCGGGTGTGATTCTGCGCGAACGGGGCAACGTGGTCGGACTCACCACAGCCGCCACTGTTTGGGCGACCGCGGCCGTTGGAATGGGCGTTGGCACGGGGATGTACGTCACTTCGATTTTCGCGACGGCACTAATGCTGCTTTCGTTGACCACGCTCGGATGGGCCGAAGCGCGCCTCGGAATTAAGACTCGTCTTACCACGTTTCGATTAACGGCCACCAATGGCGACGCCGTGATGAAGCGGGCGCGCGAAATCTTCCAGGACATGAAAGTTTCGATTCAGCACTCCGAATTGCGCCGCGCCGGTGAAGAATCGGTAATGGAGTTCGATGCAGACGTCAGTTTGCCGCAAGAACACGAACTGCTGCGGCGACTAAGCTTGCTGCCTGCGCGTTGCGAAATGGTCCCCACGGAGTTCCAGCGCGATACTTAACCGCATTTTAAGCCAGCGCGCGCCCGGTGCGCTCGCCTCCGCGGGAGTGAACTAATCCGATGCGCTCGGCATTTGTGTCGCTGGACTCGCCTTCGGAAGTTTTCTATGCTCGGTGCCGTTAAATGCCACTAGTTGTCAAGCCGCCGCCGCTCGAACGCGGAAATACCGTGCGAATCGTTGCGCCCGCCAGTCCCGTTGAAGAAGCGGCGCTGCGCAAGGGCTGCGATGAATTGGAGCGTCTCGGCTACGAAGCGCGATGGGATCCGCGCGTACTGGCGCGTCAGGGATATTTTGCAGGCGGCGCGGAAGAGCGGCTCGCGAAATTGTCGCGTGCGCTCGAGGAAAGCGCATCACGCGCCGTGATTTGCGCGCGCGGCGGATACGGCTCCGGGTATTTGCTTGATCGCCTGGACACACGTGCCCTGAAATCTCCCAAGGCGCTCCTCGGATATAGCGACATCACGCTGCTGCAACTTTTTTTGTGGCGCAAGAAACGCTGGGTGACTTTCTACGGCCCCATGATCGCCTCCGGTTTTGACAAAGGCGCCGATGTTGCGGGAGGCTACGATTCGGAATCGTTTCAGCAGGCGCTCACACAGACGAGCCACGCGTGGAAAATTGATCTGCGCGGCGAAACTCTTTTTTTCGGGCAAGCCGAGGGCACTCTCACGGGCGGATGTCTGACGCTCGTCGAAGCCACACTCGGCACGCCCTGGGAAATTCAAACCAGCGGCACGATTTTGCTTCTCGAAGATCGCGCGATGAAGCCGTACCAAATCGATCGCACGTTGATACACTTGCGGCAGGCCGGAAAATTCAAGGGCGTGCGCGGACTGGTCCTCGGAGAATTTCCAGAATGCGAAGTGCAGCCGGGAAACACGTCGGTGCGCGATGTGTTTGAGAGAATCATCGAGCCGCTGAAAATCCCCGTCGTATGGGGAGCGCCCGTCGGCCACACGCCGCGCGCGATGCTCACGATTCCCCTTGGAGTCAAGGCCCGCGTGGTGGCGCATGGCAGCGGACGCCTGGAAATCCTCGAGCCGGCATGCGCCAACCCGCTGCAACGCGAAACCAAGCGAGGAGACAAGTCACGACGCTCCTGAAACAAACTCTCCGCCACATTCATTTGCTCGGAATCGGCGGTGCGGCAATGGCCCCCGTCGCGGGCATGTTGAAAGAGCGCGGCTACACCGTCACCGGTTCGGACACCAATGTGTATCCGCCCGCTTCCACGCTGCTCTCCGCACTCGGAATTCCCTGGAACGAAGGCTTTCGCGCTGAGAATTTGAAACCAACTCCCGATTTGGTTGTCGTCGGCAACGCAATATCTCGCGGCAATCCGGAACTCGAAGCCGCGCTCGATGAAAAGATTCCGTACTGGTCGATGCCGCAGACGCTCGAGGAATTGTTTTTGCCTGGCCACACCTCGATCGTAATTGCCGGAACGCACGGCAAAACCACCACCACCGCGATGCTTTCCTGGATTTTTCATGTCGCAAACCGCCATCCGGATTTTCTTGTCGGCGGAGTGGTTCCGAATTTCGGCGACAAAAGCTATGGACTCGGCGGCGGCGAAGAATTCATCATCGAAGGCGATGAATACGATTCCGCGTATTTCGATAAAGCTCCCAAGTTTCTGCATTATCATCCCGACGAATTGATTTTGACTTCGCTCGAATTCGATCACGCGGACATCTATCCCGATTTACCCGCGATCGAATTGCAATTCCGGCGCCTTGTGAATCTAGTGCCGCGCCGAGGCAGAATTCTCGTTTGGGGCGAACCGCCCAACTTGGTAGCCTGCACGTCGAAGGCATTCTGCACCGTTGAAAAATATGGACTCACGCCGGAGATGGACTGGTACGCGGGCGACATTGAATGGCGCGAGGGCATGACGCATTTCCGCGTGGCGTATCACGGCGAGGCAGTGGCGCGCATTCGTATGCCGCTCGCGGGCCGTCACAATGTGATGAACGCGCTTGCCTGCGTTGCAATGTCGTTCACGCGCGGCGTCGAATGCGAAGCGCTTGAAGTCGCGCTCGCGAAATTTCAGGGCGTGCGCCGCCGCATGGACATCAAAGGTGAAGTCGGCGGCGTATTGGTCGTTGAGGATTTCGCGCATCATCCCACCGCCATTCGCGCGACGATTGAAGCCGCGCGTTCGCGCTGGCCCCAACGCAAACTCTGGGTCGCCTTCGAGCCGCGCTCAAACACCATGCGGCGCCGCATTTTTCAGGATGATCTCGCCTCGGCGCTTTCGATGGCCGATGGCGCGGTCCTCGGTGCCGTGAATCGTGCTCAACTTTTATCGGACGAGGAACGCCTCGATCCTGAATACGTGACGGCAGCGATCCGCAAACTCGGCAAGCCCGCGCGCGCCTTTGCCTCGGCAGGCGAAATCGCCGACTTTCTTGCGTCGCAGCTTGTCCCGGGCGATCTTGTGCTCGTCATGTCGAATGGCAGCTTCGACGGCTTGTGCGGCCGCCTGCTCGAAATCCTGGGGAAGGGAACAGCAACACACAAAGCATGAGGATGCACCGGCGAAGAGCACAACTAACTCGATTGGCCGTTTTGTTCTTCATTTCTCTTGCGGCAGGCCGCGCGCACGCAACAATCTACTAC
>DASRQP010000190.1:0-14474 GCA_035696585.1 Candidatus Acidiferrales bacterium
GCCGGGGAAGGGAACTGTGCGCGACGAAATCATGACCGACGTGCGCTTTGGCGCCACGCCGCAGCAGGCGCTTTCGTTCGGCACGAAGGCGTCCGCGGATTTGCTTGGCCTGGATGATTTGGGCGCGATTGCCGTCGGCAAAGAAGGCGACATTGTCGCGACGGAAGGCAATCCGCTCGAGGACATCCATGCGCTCGAAAAAGTTCGCGCCGTGATTTTCAAAGGCGAGCCGGTGCCCGTCGCCAACCGTTATTGAAAAGACGCCTCTTGGAGCGATAGTCTTATTGGGCATGTTGGGGATATGCGGAAATCGGTAAATTCGGGCTGGCTGCAATACGCCGAAACGATCCGAACTGCGTGTACCGGTCAAGGGAGGGTAATTCGTCATTCCACTGCCGACGAATACGCGCACGTCGAGATCTTGGTTGAGCCCATTGAAAGAGGTCAAGGCTTCGTATTCCTAGATCGCGTCACCGAGCAAGATCGCATCCCCTCCCGTTTCATCGGGCATGTGGAAGCTGGCGTCCTCGACGTTGCTGCCCGTGGATTTTCTGGTTTCGGGTTGACCGATGTCGCGGTGAGTGTAATAGATGGCAGCTATCACGACACCGACTCAACGCCGTCTGCGTTCGCCGATGCCGGCGCGATGGCCCTTGGCAACGCACTTGCTCAACTCGCGCCTGTGATTCTCGAGCCGGTGTTGTTGGTGACTGTTTCAGTACCGACAAGATTCTTAGGACCAGTCTTCGGCGCGCTGAATATGCGCCGAGCTCACATCGAGAAAACTGTGCATCACGGTGACAAGGACGAAGTCATCTTCGTCCTTGCGCAACGTGAAATCGTGAATTGTCAGCAAGAGCTTCCGATAATTAGCGAAGGGACCGGAATTTTATCATTTCGATTTGCTGGACATCGCGAATTACCGGATGCTCTGACCATGAAGCTGTACTGCGATCGCTGTGAGCGCGAGATGGTGTTGCCTGAGGTCGGTGGTGAGCCGTACTCCCGAACTTGCTTGATTTGCGGTAGTAGCCTAGAACCGCCGGATTCCGCAGCCGTGCGAGGCGCGATCCGATAGCACTGTTTCCCCGCGCGGCCGAACTACTTTTCCGAGTGCTCAGCCTGCGTTGACACTGCAGCTATGTCCGGCTAAGCTTCGGCCACAAGACCCAATGACAGTCAATGAAACACCGCGAAGGAAGCGTGTGTGGAAATGGGTGCTTGGCGGCTTTGCGTTGCTGCTGCTGGCGGCGTACTTCGTGCTGGCGCACTTCATGGGCGGGCCGCGCGACGTTTACGGATTTCTGCGCTACGCGGTGCCGCAGTGGCATCGGGGCGATTTGCACGTGGGCGACCGCGCACCTGATGCGCGCATATTTTCGCTCGATGGAAGCAGCGCGTTTTATCTGCACGAGCGCATCGGCAAACGTCCACTCGTCGTGATTTTCGGCAGCTACACTTGACCACCCTTCCGCCGCGAGATTGGAAATCTCGTCAAGATTTACGACCAATATAAAGATCGCGCCGATTTCCTGACCGTGTACATTCGCGAAGCGCATCCGCAGGATGAATGGCAGATGAAGTCGAACGTCGATCAGAATATTTGCTACATGCAGCCACGAACCTTTCCGCAGCGCGTCGCCATCGCCAACGATTTCGTGACGCGTTTCCACTATCCAATTCCCATCGCGATAGACACGATGAACGATGCCGCAGATCACACGTATGGCGGCTGGCCGGAACGAATCTACATCATCGATGAGTCGGGGAAAATTGTGTATCGCGGAGGACTGGGCCCGTTCAATTACCATCCGGAAGAAGCGCGGGCGTGGCTTGCGCGTCGCTTTCCGCAAGCGTCATCCGCGTCGCTGACGTCGCAATAAGTCAATCGCTAGCTGATTTGTCTCGCAGGTCTTCGCAAGAAAAACTATTTTACGCGGGGCGTTCGAGGGCGGCGCGGTCCCAATTTCCCAGGGATGCGGCTGCGTTGTAGGTGCTTTCGCAAAAATCCATGAGAGTGTCGCGAGGAGACGCGCTCTTGCGGACGTCCTCGTAAGGAAGGAAAAACTCCGATTGCTCCGGGCCGTAGTAAGCCGCGGCGGGACGCACCGCTGCTTTCTTGAACCCGGGCGGTTCGGGAGCGGCGTACGCATAAAAAGAGGCGTCGATTACGCCTTCGTTTCCGGGCCAGAATCCAACGCTGCTCACTTCATGCGAATACGCCTCGCGCGTCATGAAATCCGCTCCAGGACGTTCGGGGGCACGACGGCCGGAGAATCGCGTGACCGCCAAGTCGAAACTTCCCCAGAAGAAATGCACGGGACTGTCTTTTCCCACGAACCGCGCGCGAAATTCGTGCAGGACCGCCTCGGTACTGACCAGCGCTCGCCAGAAACGGTTGGCATATTCTGGATCGTAGGAAGCGTGCACGGTGTCCTGGTCGAAGCGAATGGGATTGGGAATCTCCACGGGCATGGGCCAGATTTTGACGCGAATGTCGAGAGAAGCGAGCGCTTTCATAAACTCGCGGTAAAACTCTGCAACCGAGCGCGGCTTCAATGCGATTTCGCGGGCCCGAGCGTCGCAGGTTTGGATTTCGAGAATGTGCCGCAGAAAATCAAATTGGATTTCAAACGCGCCTTTGCCGTAGGGAATCGCCGAAGTGGTGAGGCCGCGGCTATTGACGTAGAGCGGAACATTCCACCAGTGATTGACGAGCGGCGTGAGCGCCAGGCGGACTTTACCGGCCATTTGCGTCCACATATGCAAAGTAGCGCGCGTCGCTTCCCATTCTTTCACGGGCAAGGCGGGCCAGAAAAGAT
The DNA here is from genome assembly GCA_035696585.1 of Candidatus Acidiferrales bacterium. Lineage (GTDB taxonomy): Bacteria > Acidobacteriota > Terriglobia > Acidiferrales > UBA7541 > DAHUXN01. Next base: position 2,823 of record DASRQP010000190.1, read on the forward strand.
CCTCGGCATATTGGGGCGGCAAGTTTGGAGCGGGTTTAGGTTCGGGGGTCATATCGTTTCGTTACGGCGTCATGCAAACGTTTGTGCGCTACTCGCGCAGGGAAGCAGCGCCGCATAGTTTAGTCCAGCATGATTTCGTCGACATAGCACCAGCGCCAATCCTCTCCTGGCTCGAAGGATCGAATGATCGGGTGCTTCGTGGAGTGGAAATGTTTTGTGGCATGGCGATTTTTCGACGAATCGCAGCAGCCAACGTGGCCGCAGATCAAGCACAGGCGAAGATGCACCCACGTGTCGCCCATCAAGAGACATTCTTTGCAGCCTTTGCCGCTGGGCGTGACTTTCTGAATTTCTTTAGCGTGCGCGCATGTTTGACTCAATGCGATAGCCTCTGGCGGATTTTACGCCTGTTCGCCGCAAAAAATCGAGGCGAACCATTCCGAATGAAGAAAGCAGCTTAGAAAAATAATGGTGAGACACGGCAGGCACCGCGCCTCACCTTGGTGTCTAATCAACTGCGATGACTCTCACGGCGTCTTGGCAATTATGTTTGCGACGTTGCGCTGGCGAAGCATGGAATTGAAAGCGGCAACGTCCTTCGACATGAGCTGCTGACCTTCGTTTCGAGCCTCTTCCGCCTTCTTACCGAGTTCGTCAGCGACGGCGACTTGCTGCGTCGTCGGCGCGAAATCAGTGCTGCCCACTTCGCGCGCGAGATAGGCGAGCTTCTCGGCGAGCATCGACGCCCACCGCACATCGTCCTGTCCGCGACCGGTTGCCTTGAGTTGCAACAATGTTCCTTCAAAATCGGTGAGCTTATTGTTCAAATCGGTGGCGGCATCGCGAATGGATTTCGAATTCGCGTCGTCTCCGAGCTGCGTTTCCAGTTGATTGAGCTGCGCGCGCACGGATTCGAGTTGATTCACGGTATCCGCCATCGTGTTCAGTTCGCTTTGGAGATGCTCGACGAGTTTCGTCTGCGTCTGAATGTCGGCATCCGTGCCGGTAGAGTGCGGGTCTTTTAGAATCCGCAGCTTTTGCGTGTATTCTTTTCCTCCGGCGAGCAATTTCACGGTGTACGTCCCCGGCGTTGCGAGGAGCCCAACAGGTTCCACGCCGGGAGCGGGACGCCAGCCTTCCGGCCCGACGGTCACTTCCGGAGCGTAGAGCGGGCTGGTGCGCAAACGGAACTGCTTACCCGGATCGAAGCGCATATCCCACCAGACGCGGTTGACTCCGGCATTTGTTGTGCCGTCGAAGGTGCGAACGGTCTTGCCGCTGGCGTCGGCGATTTCGATTTTCACGCTGTTCTTCGTCGCAGACTTCAAATAGTAGTTAATCACCGCGCCGAATGGCGGATTGTACCCGGTTGTTGGATCGTAGGTTACGGATGCGGGTTCGGTGACATTGCGGAAGCGATAAGCGTCGCGCGGCGCAAAAAGATGCGCATCGGACGCACGGACTTCCGGCGTCATTTGTTGCAGCGGGGAGATATCGTCCAAAATCCAGAAGCCGCGTCCGTAAGTCGCCAGTGCGAGATCGTGGAAACGTTCCTGCACCGTCATCCAGTAAACAGGCGCGTGCGGCAATCCTGACTGCAACGGCTGCCAGTTGTCGCCGTCGTCAAACGAAACGTAGAGCGCATTCTCGGTGCCGAGGTACAGCAATCCCTTGCGTACGGGATCTTCGCGAACGCAATGGGCGTAACTCAACATGCTGTGCTGGATGCCGTTTGTGATTAGCGTCCAGGTCTTGCCGTAATCAGTTGTCTTATAAACAAACGGATCGCGATTGTTCATCTGATGAAAATCGACGGTGATGTAAGCCTTGCCCGCGTCGTAACGCGACGGCTCGATGTTGCTCACCGTTCCCCACTCAGGCAGATTGGGAATATTGGCGGTGACGTTTGTCCAATGCTTCCCGGCGTCGCGCGTGATTTGCACCATGCCGTCATTCGTGCCCGCCCAGATTACGCCTGCTTCTTTCGGTGATTCCGCGATCGAAAAAACAACGCCGGCGTATTCGACGCCGATGTTATCGGGCGTGAGGCCGCCGGAAATTCCCATTTTGCTTTTGTCATTACGCGTCAAATCGGGGCTGATGACTTGCCAGCTATTGCCGCCGTCCGTGGTCATGTGAACGTACTGGCTGCCTGTGTAAACCCTCTTGTGGTCTTCAGGCGATATGGCGATGGGGAACTCCCAGTTGAAACGATATTTGACGTCAGCGGCGGGCGCTCCGTTGGTGGTTTCGGGCCACACTTCCACTTCGCGCGCCTGCCGATTCGCGACGTTATCGAGAATCACCGTTCCGCCAACGCTGCCCGAGCCAGTCCCGCTGTTCCAGACGATGTTGTTGTCGACGGGATCCACCGTTGCGAAACCGCTCTCGCCTCCTGCCAGTGAGCTCCACGCGCTGCGCGAAATTGGAGCGGCGCCTCGGCGTGGGCCGAAACCGCCAAACTGCAGGCTGTTGCTGGGCCCGCGATACGAGCCACCGTCTTGTTTGTTGCCGTACACGTTGTAGGGAATTTGATCGTCCACGGTGACGTGGTAAATCTGCGCGATGGGAAGTTGAATATGGTCCCATGTACGGCCGTGGTTAATGGAAATGCTGACGCCGCCATCGTTCACAACCGCCATGCGATTGCCATTCGTCGGATCAATCCACATCTCATGATTGTCGCCGCCTGGGCTCGAAGGCATTTCCGTGAGCGTCTTGCCGCCGTCGAGCGTTCTCGAAAACGCGGCGGAGAAGAAGTAAACTTCATTCTCGTTGTCCGGCGAGATTTCTTCGCGCGTGTAATAGTGCGTGCGTCCGCGGAGCTGACGGTCGTAACTCATAACTTGCCAGTTCGCGCCGCCGTCGTCGGATTGCCAAAGCTGCCCGCGCTGCGTAGGCTTGCCGTCCATCGGGACGCCGTCGCCCGTCTCGATCTCGGCGTAGACGCGATTGGAATCGCTGGGAGCCACGCGCACCGCGATTCGGCCGATGGGTGAATCGGGCAGGCCGTGCCCCTCAAGGCGCGTCCACGTGACGCCGCCGTCAGTCGATTTGAAGATTCCGCTACCAGGTCCCCCGCTCGTGCGGCCCCAGGTGTGGATCACAATCTGCCACATCCCCGCAAAAAGAACGTGCGAGTTGTTCGGATCCATGGCGAGATCGCCGCAGCCCGTATTCTCGTCGACGAAAAGTGTTTTCTCCCAAGTCTTCCCGCCGTCCGTGGTGCGAAACACGCCGCGCTCGGGTTGCGGGCCGTAGGCTGTTCCGAGCGAACATGCGAGAACGATATCCGGATTGCGCGGATCAATAATCACGTTCGCGATGCGGCCGGTATTTTCCAGGCCCATGTGCGTCCACGTGTGGCCCGCGTCCATTGATTTATAAATTCCGTTGCCGATGGAAATGTGGCTGCGAATGTAGGGCTCACCCGTCCCTGCCCACACAATATTCGGATCCGTGGCCGCGATGGCTATTGCGCCAACCGAGGAAACGTCCTGCGAATCAAAAATGGGCTCCCAATGAATTCCGCCGTCGGTGGTCTTGAAAATTCCGCCGGAAGCCGCGCCGACGTAATAAATATTCGGATCGCCGGGGACGCTCGCCACCGAGATCGCGCGGTTGCCCACCGGACCGATGTAACGGAAACGCAGTTGACCAAACGGCCCGGAAGAGTTGTTGCCACGCGTTCTTTGCGCGAATAAAATGCCCGCGCTGGAGAGCAACAACACGACCGCAATTGATGCCAGCAAAGCGACTCGCTTTGACATGATTTGTTTTCCTCTTTTGAATTGAAGGGTAATTAGACGCGCGGATAATACTGCGTGCCTCCGAGGACGTCAACTGCCGTTCAGCGCTGCTGCGTGCCGCGCGGGCGTTATCGGACAAGACGTCGCCGATTTTGTGTGCTGGCGCGATTTTTCTGGAGGGATCGCCGGCGTGCAACCTTCACTTGAAAATTCAGTGGGTACGGCGTAACGTTTCGCTCCGCAAGTTTAATTCGCAGCTTTATTAGACGGCCATCACTGATTGCTGAATTTGTGGCATGGGGCCCGACTAAAGGTGGAACTCATGAAGAAGTTTGTTCTCATTTTTGCTGTTGCATGCATTTCTTTTCCCGGGTGGGGAGCACAAAAAGCGGACATCACGCGCTGGGAACACGAAGCCCAGAACGTCACCATCATCCGTGATAATTGGGGGATCGCGCACGTCTACGGGAAGACGGACGCGGATGCCGTGTTTGGCATGGAATACGCGCAAGCCGAAGACGATTTCAATCGCGTCGAGACGAATTACATCAACGCAATGGGACGTTTGGCAGAGACGGAAGGGAAGTCCGCAATTTACCAGGACCTGCGGATGAAACTCTTCATCGACCCTGAAACGTTGAAGAAGCAGTATGCGGAGAGTCCGGCGTGGCTGAAGACGCTGATGAACGCGTTCGCCGGCGGGTTGAACTATTATCTTTACAAACATCCTGAGGTGAAACCGAAGGTCATCAAGAGGTTCGAGCCGTGGATGGCGCTGAGCTTTAGCGAAGGGAGCATCGGCGGCGACATCGAACGCGTGAACATCACGCACCTCGCGGACTTTTACGGCCACGAACTGGTTGTCCAGGTGATGCCTGCGAATCGGGATGCGATTCCTGAACCGACTGGCTCGAACGGCATGGCCATCGCGCCTTCGAACACAGTCGACCACCACGCGCTGCTGCTGATCAATCCGCACACGTCATTTTATTTCCGCTCCGAGCTGCAAATGGCGAGCGACCAGGGCCTCGATGCCTACGGCGCCGTCACCTGGGGACAGTTTTTCATTTACCAGGGATTCAATCCGCACGTCGGTTGGATGCACACTTCGAGCGGCGTGGACGCGGTCGATGAATATCTGGAAACGGTGGAGAAGAAGGACGGCCGCTATTATTACAAGTACGGGAACAAGGAGCTTCCGGTCATCGTGAAACAAATCACGGTGCCGTACATCACCGATCACGGTATGGCGGAAAAGAAATTCACTACGTATTACACGGAGCACGGGCCGGTCATTGGCCAGGAAAAAGGGGGCGAGGAAACGGGCGGCGAGCAGAACGGGAAGTGGTTGACCATCCGGCTGATGCAGGAGCCGATCAAAGCGCTCGTTCAGTCTTACACGCGCACCAAGGCTACGGACTTCAAGTCGTTCCTGCAAACAATGGAACTGCGCGCGGACTCGTCGAACAACACCATCTTCGCTGATTCCGACGGTGACATCGCGTATTACCAGGCCAACTTCATTCCCAAACGCGATAACAGTTTCGATTTTACCAAGCCGGTGGATGGCAGCAATCCGGCGACGGATTGGCACGGCCTGCTGTCGCTTGACGAGACTCCGCACCTGCTGAATCCCAAGAGCGGCTGGATTTACAACTCGAACGACGCGCCGTGGAACGCGGCGGGAATAGGCAGCCTGAAGAAGGCGGATTTTCCCTTGTACGTAGAGAAGGGCGGGGAATCAGCGCGCGGACTTCACGCGGTGAGAGTTCTCGGGAATAAGAAGGATTTCACTCTCGATTCGCTGATTGGCGCGGACTTCGACAGCTATCTTCCGTGGTTTGAAAAGGCCATGCCTGCGCTGATAAAGGCGTGGGATCAAGACGCTGACTCGGATCCACTAAAAGCGAAATTAGCGGAACAGATCGCGGTTCTGCGCAAATGGGATTACCGCTGGGGAGTGGATTCGATTCCGACTTCGCTCGCCGTTTTTTGGGGCGAAGACATGATGCGTCGCGTGGGCCGCGACGCGAGAACTGCGGGCATCCCTGTGTACGATTACGTCGGCAGCAAAGTGCACGCGGAACAGCTATTGCAATCGCTGGCTGCGGCTTCTGACCGCCTCACGGGGGACTTCGGGACTTGGAAAACTCCGTGGGGCAACATCAATCGTTTTCAGCGCCTCGACGACGATATCTTTACCCACTTCGACGACTCGAAACCAAGCATTCCCGTCGAGTTCACTTCGTCGACGTGGGGTTCACTCGCGTCTTTTGGCGCGCGTCCATACCCGAATACGAAGAAATGGTACGGCACGAGCGGAAACAGTTTCGTCGCCGTGGTTGAATTCGGGAAAACCGTGCGGGCCCGTGCCGTGACGGCGGGCGGCGAAAGCGGCAATCCAGCGTCGCCTCATTTCGACGATGAAGCTGAACGCTACTCCACCGGCAACCTGCGGGAAGTGTACTTCTACCGCGAACAGCTCAAGGGTCACACGGAGCGAACCTACCATCCCGGAGACTAGGTTCCGGCCTGTTTCGCCGCCCGGAGAGCCGGGCAAGCTTTGGGAGTCGATAACTTCATGAAGAAACTGTGTCTGGTCTGCGCGATTCTGCTGATGACGGCGCTGGCGAAGGCATCCGATCTTCAGAAAAAGATCGAGGCGCTGGCGTCGTCGTATCAAGGCCACGTGGCCTTGTACGCGAAAAATCTAACGACTGGCGAAACCGTTTCGCTCGATCCGGAGCGCCCGGTGCAGACGGCTTCGGTTATCAAGTTGCCGCTCATGCTGCAGGCCTTCGAGCAGGTGAAGGCGGGGAAGTTGAACCTCTCGGCGCCCGTGGTGTTGACGAAAGGTAACCAGGTTCCGGGCTCCGGCATCCTCAACCTGTTGGAGCCAGGTCTCACGCTGACGTTGAACGACACAATCACGTTGATGATGACGCTCAGTGACAACACTGCCACCAACATGGTGATCGACGTCGTTGGGCTCCCCCCGACAAATGAAATGCTGTCTCGCATGGGGATGAACAACACTTATTTCTACAAGAAAGTGTTCAAGCCGGCCGAAGGTCCGATGCCGCCCGATCAGAAGCAGTTCGGTTTGGGTAAAACGACCGCGGAGGAAATGGCGAAAGTCATGGAGAGCATCTACCGCTGCGACATGGGCGACCGCGGACTCTGCCTGCAGATGATTACCATCATGCGCAACCAGCAATATCGCGACATGCTGCCGCGCTACCTGGAAAGAGCCGACGCCAGCGAAGATCTTTCCGCGATTGCCGACAAGATCGGGGCACTCGACGATGTGCGCAACGACGTCGCGCTCGTCTACACGCAACGCGGTCCCGTCATCATTTCCATTTTCACGTTTGACAACACGGATAAATCCTGGACTCCCGAAAATAAAGCTGAGATTTTGATTGGACGGCTGGCACAATCCCTTGTGAACACGTGGTCGCCAGAAGGCTTGGCCGCGAAAGTGACGGAGCCAGTCGGAACGCCAGCTGCGAAATAGGCCAAGTGGGGAAACGCTTGCTTTCACTTCGACGGATTAAAATACGGAGGCACTGAATGAATATTCTAGCGGCCATCAAACGCGAAGAACGCAAAATCGAAAAACAGTTGGGCAAGTTGCAGCACGAATTGGACGGAGTAAGGGCCGCAGCGAAGGCGCTGGGGCGCTCCGCGGACCGCGAACTAACCAGTGTCAAGAAGCGCGTGTTGTCCGCGGCTGGGAGAGCCAAGATTTCCAAGGCTGCCAAGAAGCGTTGGGCAAGAGTAAAAGCGCAAGCGAAGAAAGCCGTGAGCTAGTCGCGATAATTTGTCGTAGGAGAGTCACGGAAGCGGTTTTTTCAGGGCTTCCTCGATGCCAGCCTCGGCGAGCGGCGCCATGATTTCGTATCCCGCTTTGTTCGGGTGCACGCCGTCAAGACTCAGCTCCGGTTTGAGGCCGCCGTCGCTCGTGGCCATGCTGGAATAGTAGTCCACGTAAACGAAACCATTCTTCGCGGCGTATTCTTTGAGCCATGCGTTTAGCGCTCTGATCTTATGGGCAGGCTCAAGCCCTCGGCGCCACGGGAAATCGCTCGCCGGCAATACGGAACACAATACAAGCCGAATTCCATTCGCCCGGGCCAGATCGCTCATGGATGCGATGTTGTTTCCGATGTCCCGCAGGGTTGTCTTGCCCGTGTTCTCGGCGATGTCATTTGTGCCCGCCAGTAAGACGACCACTTTCGGTTGCAAATCGATGACATCTTGACGAAAGCGCACCAGCATCTGCGGCGTGGTCTGCCCGGAGATTCCGCGATTGATATACGGCTTGCCGGAAAAAAACTCAGCGCGATCGGGAGACGTTGCCGATTCCTTGCGTCCCCAGCCTTCCGTGATGGAATCTCCCATGAAGACGACGCGCGTTTCACCAGGGGCCGGTGGGGGCAACTCCTTATCGGCGTCACGGTATTTCGCGAGGAAGGGCCAGTCATTGAGTGCGCGCTCGAGCTGCGACATTTGACCCGGAGTCGACTGTTGTGCTGCCGGCGTTGCTGGCTTTTGACTCTGAGCAGGAGTCGCAGGCGCCGAAGTCTGCGCAAAAGCCAAGTGAGGAAACAGAAGGATCGCGGCGAGCAGGCAACAGCCAGACGCATAAGAGAATTTCTTTTTTCTATTCACTGAATTGTCCCCCACTTTCGGTGGCCTACGTGAGTCACGCGGAGATAAGGAAGAGCGGGTCGCCGAGCTTGCCGGTGTAACGCGGGCGGTAGCGCTGCGTGTTGTAAAGCTTCTCAACGTCCACGGTGCGCGGCCCCAGCGCTGGATCGGGCAGCGGAGCGTGCGCGTAACGCCCTTCGCGCACCGCAACCATTCTGCCGAAGGTGTTTGCCGCGAAAAGGTCGAGCGCGAGGTTCGCGAACGTCGTAGCCACTACCTGATCCACTGCGTCCGGATCGCCGCTGCGCAGATCGTAAGTCAGATCGCTGGTCATGGTTTCTTCACCGGTTCGCTGATGGAAAATTTCCGCGAGCGCGTGGCCGATGTCGACCTTTTTGCGATGCCCGTACGCATCGGCCTCGCCGAAATCTTCCACGCCATGTCCCGTCCACACCGCGCCTTCCGAAGCGACCACGAACGAATAATTACTGGGATTGCCGCGCTTGTCCTCCAACAGCAGCCGTACCAGCAGATCGAGATCGAAAGGATATTCGGGAATCACGCAGCGGGCGGAAGTGACGTAAGCCGTGTATAGCGCTGTGAAGCCGGCATCGCGTCCGAAGATGCGGAAAATGCCGATACGCTCGTGCGAGCCGAGCGTGGTGCGCTGCCGCGATACCAGTTCCTTCGCGCGCGTGATGGCCGTCGAAAATCCCACGCAGTACTCCGTGCCGCGCACGTCGTTGTCCATTGTTTTGGGAATGGCGATTAACGGAAAGCCGGCGCGGTGCAGCGTGGTGGCAAATCCCAGAGTGTCGTCGCCGCCAATCACAACCAAACAGCCGATCCCCAAGCGCTCGAGATTGCTGAGAACGATCGGCGTGAAATTGAAAGTCTGCCCGTCGCTGGAAAGGCGCTCCAATTCAGATGGAGAGAGATGTTTCGGCAGATTGGCTTTCTTGATGTGCAGGGGATTAGTGCGCGATGTATGCAGCACCGTTCCGCCGCTGCGGTCAATGGCGCGTGTGTTCTCGCGTGTCAGTGGCCGAATGTAGCGAGGATCGGACTCCTGGGAAGAATCGAGATGCGTCAGTCCTTCCCACCCCCTCCGAATGCCGAGCACGGAGCGGTTCATCTCGCTCGCGCGATAAACCACCGACTTGATCACCGAGTTCAGGCCCGGCACGTCTCCGCCACCCGTCAGGACGCCGATCTTGCCGCCGCTCGCCATGAATCGGTTCGCCTCCAGCCCGCCGACCATGAGGATTTAGCACGTCGCCAGGAATGTCAAGAGAGGTTACCGAATTAGAACCCAAAATGCCTTCAGGTTTTAAAGGCGGAGAGAAAAGGCGGTGGGATGGTGCCGAGGGGCAGAGTTGAACTGCCTACGCCGGCCTTTTCAGGGCCGCGCTCTACCGGTGAGCTACCTCGGCACGGGAACAGTCAGCGATTTTACGGGCGGGGAAGTGGCGTGTCAATCCGCATCGGATGGGCGTACAATCAGCGTTATAGAGACATAGAGAGAGGTGTTGGTGCGCCGCTTCGCCATTTTGCTCGTGTTGGTCCTCGTGCCACTGGCTCTGGCGTCGCAGGATCCTCAGCAGACTCCGCAGATCCGCGTGGCGACTCGGCTGGTTGAAGTCGGCGTGATTGTTCGCGATAAAAACGGCCCCGTCGCAAACTTAACAAAAGGCGATTTCGTTGTATTCGACCGGAGCAAGCCGCAGAAAATCAGCATCTTCTCTGCCGATGCCGCCGCCTCCACGCAGCAACCACCGCAGCAGCCGCTGCCGCAAAACACTTTCTCCGATTTGCCGCAGTACGGCGCGACCACGCCCAGAAGCGTCACCGTCGTTCTCCTCGATAACCTGAACACGCTTTACGGCTCCGCCCCGCAATGGAGGTATGAGAAGACGCCCTACTGGGCCGAGGATCTTGCGCTTCGAAACGCGAAAAGTCACCTGATTGAATTCATAAAGCAACTGCAGCCGCAGGACCGCGTTGCGATTTACGGGCTTGGCCATTCGCTGCACGTGTTGTGCGATTTCACGAGCGACCGCGAACAACTCCTGGCGATTTTGCAGAACTACGACACCAGATCGATTACGAATCGCCAAGTCGTCGAGCCTGGTGACACCGTCTTGGTCCTCGGTGGACATATGAATCGCGCTATCTTCGGGCAGGGAGATGGATTCGAGAACGGAGCATCGTCCCGGCTCGCAGGGGCGGCCAATGAAGATCGCTCGGCACAAACAATGGCCGCGTTGCAGGCCATTGCCGCGCACGTCGCCAACATTCCGGGGCGCAAGAATCTTGTCTGGCTCACTGCGAATCTTCCTTTCTCCGGCGCAGCCATGGCTCATGTGTTGAGCCCCGCGAATATCGCCGTCTACCCGGTTGATGCGCGCGGTCTGCTCGCACAATCGCCGACGGTCTCGGCCGGTGCTTATGGCACAGCCGATTTCGACGATGTTTCCGGCGCGAGCGGTAAACTTGACAATATGCCCGCGCAGTCGGCGCAACCGATCGGCATTACGACGATGCAGAAGCTCGCCGATGAGACCGGCGGCCAGGCCTTCGTGAATACCAACGACATCACCGGCGCGATTCGCAAAGCCGTGGAAGATTCGGAGGTCACTTACACGCTGGGCTTTTATATAAATGGCGATTCGCTGGATGGAAAACTTCACGAGTTGAAAGTGGAGACCAAACGCAAAGGCCTGACCATACGCTATCCGAAGGGCTATTTCGCATTTCCAGACACCGAGGCCACGAAAGACGAAGATCAGTTCAGGCTCGTCGCCGCCATGCAGAGCCCGCTCGAATCTTCGTCAATTCCGCTGACGGCCACAGTCGAGCGTGTCGATCAGCCTCCGCATTCGCTCAAAGTTTTGTGTTCCATCGATGCTCACAATCTTCGTCTGGTGCAGAGCGGCGGCCTGCGCAAAGGTTCCGTCGAAGTTTACATCGTCGAGCAGGATCAAACGGGCAAAGTGGTTTTGCAGTCTGGCAAGACGTTCACTCTTCAGTTCCCGGAGAAACAATACGAGGCTCTGCTGAAGTCGGGCATCCTCTTTCATGAATTTGTGCAGCCTCACGCCGGCGTGACTACGCTGCGCGTGCTCGTGGAAGACCCGAGCACCACCGAACTTGGCAGCGTCATCATTCCGTTGGCGCAGGTCAACTGAATCGATTCGTTGATAAGCGCTCGCGCGGCATCAATTTGGACGGAAGGTTACAAACGTGAGCG
>DASRQP010000191.1:0-5838 GCA_035696585.1 Candidatus Acidiferrales bacterium
CAAAAATTGCTGGAAGGAATCGACCCGGATACCGATTACGCTGCGATCGCCGAGAACGCCATTTCCATCACGCCGCTTGTGCTCGATCACACGCACACACCTTCGCTGAATCATCTGTCGCACTGGAAATCACTCCTCGAAGAAAAATAAAACTATGCGGTGGCGCGACCCGGCTTTGCCATCAAGCGTCCGCGCAACGCGGCATTACCTGCCATTTCAATCGCGGTCCACGCCATCGCGAGCGCCCCGTCGAGCACTGCCTTATCCGCCTCTTCCGTGATGCAGTGCGCCGTAAATTCGGGCTGATGATTCGCAGCGGGCAGCGAGTTGATTCCAATCATCGGGTGAATTGATGGAATCGCATAGGAAACATTGCCCATGTCGGTGGAGGCAGCCATGCGCGCCATTTGCGGAGTCAGTCCCGGGAACGTACGCCCCAACGCTTCGGCGTTTCGCTTATAGATGAGACTGATTTCGTGGTCGTACCGCACGTCTGCGTACGGTTTGTCACCGCCGCGAATTTCGAGCTTCGCGCCCGTGGCAATCGCGCCCGCTTCAAAACAGCGGTGAACTTTCATGCGCACGTCGTCGAGTTCTTTAATGCTCTCCGCACGCACCATATATTTTGCGGAAGTATGCGCGGGCACCACATTGGGCGCGTCGCCGCCGTGCGTAATGATTCCGTGCACGCGATCCGTCGGTCGCAGGTGTTGCCGCAATAGGCCAATGGACGTTTGCGCGACAGTGAGTGCGTCCGCCGCATTGATCCCCATCTCCGGAAATGCCGACGAGTGCGCTTCCTTTCCCGTGTAATACACGTCAAAAATCGACGCCGCTATCAAATGCGCTTCCAGCATTTCTACCGGCGCGGGATGCACCATCATGGCCGCGTGAATTCCGGCAAACCCGCCGCGTTCGAGCATCATGATTTTCCCGCTTGCGTTGCCAACCTCTTCCGCCGGCGTGCCGATGACGCTCACCGTCAATCCCGCGTCATCCGCCACTTTCGCTGCCGCGATTCCCGCGCCCACAGCCATCGCTGCGATCATGTTGTGACCGCATGCGTGCCCGATTTCCGGCAGGCAGTCATACTCCGCGCAAATCGCAATGTGCAATGGCCCGTGGCCTGCGCGCGCGATGAACGCAGTCGGCACATCGCAGACGCCGCGTTGCACGTCGAATCCCGCATCTGCCAGTTCGTCCGCAAGCCATCCGCAGGCTTTCTCTTCCTGGAAGCCAAGCTCAGGATTCGCGTGGATTCGATGGCTCAGATTGAGTATGTTCTTCCGCGCTTCGCGGAATCGTTCCTGCGCGCCCGCTTTCGCGTCCATATGAGTTTCGCTCTCGCTTGTTTACTTCTTCAACTTTGCCCGCCGGGTGCCCATCCTGAGCGATGTTTGCGAAGGGTGGGAACTCCGCGCGATGTCACTGATCTAAATCGAGTCCGCGAGCCAACCCTGCTTTCAGATCTTCGTGTAATAGCCGGTGAAATAAATGTTCGCCCGCTTCGCGGCGCACGGAAAGGCGTCCCGCCACATACGCCCTCGAATGCAACCCGCGCTGTACCGCTTCGCATATCCCAACGTCTTCTTCCTGCACGCGATGGCTGACGGCGACGCTTTGCTGATTGTATTCCTTCGCCGCGTCTCCGGTGCCCGCAAAATAAAAATCGAAAATCACGCGACAGCGATCGATGGAAAGAGGCAGAACAAGATTCGTGTCGAGATAACCTTCATACCAGTTCAACATGAAATTCGGATACTGCCAGAAATAGAACGCGCGATTCCCTTGCCGCGTCGCCGCCGCGTCAGCATCGGCGGCTGCGCTAGACGTTTCCACAGGACTCGACTGCAGGCAGAAACGATCTTCGTTCTCGATTGTGTAATTCGCATAGTCGAGCACGCTGTTCAGGCCCTTGTGCAGATACGGAACGTGATATCCGCCGTCGAGAAAATTATCAACGTACACTTTCCAGTTACAGTTCAGTTCGTAGCTGCGCCGCTCGAAAAAGTGGAGCGATGCAAGACGCAGCGGCGCCACGCGCTTCATCAAGCCGCCAAGAAAATCTTCAAGCGATCCGGCATTCGCGTCCAGATTGACGAAAACAAATTTCTCCCAAGACGCCACGCGAACGGGCACCAAACCATTCTTGCTTCGATCGAAATTGCAAACGCCATCGAAATCGGGGGTGCCTTTCAGCGTGCCGTCGATGCCATACGTCCAGCCGTGATACGGGCAGCGAAAATTCGCCGCGTGGCCTTCGGCTTCTGTAACCACGGCCGCTGCGTGATGCCGGCACACATTATAGAAAGCCCGCAACTCGCGATCGGCGCTTCGCACGACGACGATACGCTCCCCGGCAACGTCAGCAGTGAAAAATTGCCCCGATTCTTCGACTTGATCGATGCATCCAACCGTTTGCCAATTCCGCCCAAATACCGCCTCGTCTTCCAATTCCGCAACGCGTGGATCGACGTACCACAACGACGGGATCGTATGCGCTTCGGCAAGCGGCGAATTTGCGTTGTAACCGGAGATGATATCGTGCAGATTCTTGCCCATTTGCCCGCCCATTATGGCTTGAAATGGCGGTGCGCGGAAGTCCTCTGAAACCGCTTCCGTGCAACCCTCGCGTAGGCCATGAATGTCCGCGAAGAGTAGCGAATTACGAACCAACAGAGCGACGTGGCCGCAGCTCGCGCCATCTTAATAGTCGGGGGTGTGCGATTTGCAACCAAAAACGAATGGCTGTTTCTTGTTCCGCTCGAGAACTACGCATTGGTCAATTTGTCGGGCCCTGTGCGTCATCGCTTGCGTTCTGATTCCACTCACGCTGAGGGCCCAGACACAGCCCGCTCCGAGCGATCAACAATCTCGCGTTAAAGTGCAGATGCGCAATGTGCTATATCACTTTTCGGATTCCGTAGTAGTTCATATCGAAACGCTGAACGGCGAAGTTGTTCCCGCCGGTGATTACAAATTCCCCATATTTGACGACAAGAAATCCTTCAACATCGAAATCAGCTCCGGAAAAATCGCGATCGATACCGTTTCGCTCGCAAACGTGCTGAATTCTTACGTTTTCGCGAGCGCGAATGCGCCGTTGAAGGATATTTCGGTCGCGATGGAAAACAACCGCCTGAAGATAAAAGGTAAGCTCCATGCGAAAGGTGACATACCGTTTGAAACCGACGGAGTGCTGAGCCCCACAGCCGACGGGAGGATCCGCCTGCACACCGACAAAATCAAGGCCTTGCATGTTTCGGTGAAAGGCTTGATGGACCTCTTCAATGTCCAGATTGCTGATTTCGTTAAGACGGGCAAGGTGCCCGGCGTCGCAACCGACCAGAACGATTTGATTCTCAATCTTTCCGAAATCTTGCCCGC
Organism: Candidatus Acidiferrales bacterium; assembly: GCA_035696585.1. GTDB lineage: Bacteria > Acidobacteriota > Terriglobia > Acidiferrales > UBA7541 > DAHUXN01. The sequence goes on from DASRQP010000191.1 coordinate 3,388, forward strand.
GCCACACATCCGAGGGAAGGTCACGGCCATTCGATTTGAAGGCAATACTCTGGTGCAGACTTTTGGGAGCAACGACGCCAAAGCCATCAAATACCTGCGCGTTGGGAATTACATGTCATACGAAGGAAACCAGCTCCGCTTCGGTAAACTCACCATGAGTGACGCGGACATGGTTCTGATCGACATGGATCCCGGCGATCCGTTGGATTTCTATCTGGATCATTACAAGGAACAGCTCTCGGCAGGTTATACAAAAATTACGCCGGATTTTGGACTGCGCGTGTATGTGAAAGACTTCAACAAGCTGCGTCAGCGCCCGCGTGCTCAAAAAGCCGTGAAACAGTAAAAACAGCCTTAGGTGCCGGAAACGCAAATTCCGAACCCGGCCGAAATAGGGCCCGGGTTCGGAATGATAGTTGGGCGGATATTTTCGCGGAATCGCGTACTAGCTTTCCATCTGTGCTTGCAGCACTTCCCCCGGCAGGCGATCCATTCTGTATATCGGAGCAGGTACGCCACGGTCGCTGCTGCTCGATGCACTCATCCCTGACGACTGCATCGCGCGCTGAGTGGACGGGCGGCTTTGACTGCGATCCGCCTTAGCGAAGCGGCTGCCGTCGTCCTGCATTCTCTCGATTTGAATGCCGAGCGTGCGTTCCAATTGAAATAGCTCCGCGCGCTGCTCGCGTGCGAAGAGAGTCGAAGCGACTCCGCGCTCGCCCGCGCGGCCCGTACGGCCAACGCGATGGATGAAATTCTCGGCGATCTCGGGAAGATCATAGTTGATGACGTGCGCAATGTCCTGCACGTGAATTCCGCGCGAAGCAAGATCAGTCGCCACCAATATGCGATAGCGGCCCTGTTGAAATCCGGTGAGTGCCGCCGTTCGCTGCGATTGCGAGCGTCCCCCGTGAATCATCGCCGCGGCAAAGCCTTCGCGGTTCAAATTTTTTGCCAGACGTTCCGCGCCGCGTTTCGTGCGTGCGAAAATCAGGCAGCGGCCCGTTTCCTTGGCCAGCAATCGTTGCAGGAGATCCTGTTTGCCATCGGCGGAAACTTCGAATGCCTGCACGCGCACATTCTCCGAAGGTTTGAGCGTCGAGCCAAACGCGAGCCGCACGGGATGCCGCATATAATCATGGACCAGGTGGGCGACCGAAGCCTCGAGCGTCGCGGAAAAGCACATCGTCTGCCGCTCTTTCGGCAGCACTCCCACGATTCTGCGAATCGCTGGAAGGAATCCCATGTCGAGCATTCGATCCGCCTCATCGAGAATCAGAATTTGCAGCGTGCGGAAGTGGACCAGTTTGCGGTCCAGAAAATCTTCCAATCGTCCCGGAGTGGCGACGACAAGCCGCGCTCCCTTGCGCAGTGCTGTGAGTTGCGCGCCTTCGGCCAAGCCTCCGACGACAAGCGCCGCCGGCGAAAGTTTCGCGCCTCTCAGCGCGTTGTACTGATCCACCACCTGCATGGCCAGTTCGCGCGTCGGCACCAGCACGAGCGCCGCTATTCCCGGCGCATTTTGCTGCAGCAGCCGCTCCATAATCGGAATCAAAAACGCCAGCGTCTTGCCCGTTCCTGTCTGGGCTGTGGCAAGCACGTCTTTGCCATCCAGAGCCTGCGGGATTGCCGCGGCTTGCACCGGCGTCGGAATCGAAAAACGATTCGACGCAATGCGGTCCTTCGTGTAACTGGAAATCGGTAGTTCTGTAAAGCTATCCATCTTGTGTATTGCCTTCTCTAACTGGCGGAATCGACTCCGTGCGCACAACCGTTCGAACACGCACGGTAATCCTGATTACCAGTGTTGGTTTGAAATTACGCTGAAAACATCGGAGAGAACTGAAGGCGGGGAATCTCAGGTCTTGCTACGTATCCGGAGCAGCCGCACAACACAACCGCGGTATTAAGCGCAGAACCACTATAACACATCCTCAGCCCGCTGCCGTTTATTTCTCCAGAGTTTCCATCAGCGGGCCATCTCGGCGGGCAAATCACGGTGGCAGCTCGAATTCTGCCACGAACCATCGAGATGGTCTGCGCCGGCACCGCAGCGAACATTCGTTCTTAATGCAAGTATCGAGCAATGGTAGGGGCGAAGGATTTGCACGCCCTGAGCGAAGTCGAAGGAAACTTGAGGCGGTTTGGCGGGCTTCTTACCCAGCCGAAATCCCGAGGCCAGTCGAGGGACCTCACGCCAGTGACCGACCTCCTGGTCCCGAATTAGCTGTGTCAATCTTGTAAACTGTGGCTTGTCTTGCCCTTACAATTCGCCATAACCGAAATATCGCGGCTTATTCGACGGGTTTTGCTCCCTTAATGTTCCCAAGTGCGCTGACGGACCGTGAGACAGTTTACAGTTTTTATGCGGGACACAACGATGGAATGCTGAGCGTTGACTCGGTGTAACGCCAGCAAGCGACAGACACGTCAACAACCGCACCCTTAAAC
>DASRQP010000192.1:0-14968 GCA_035696585.1 Candidatus Acidiferrales bacterium
GGCGGCGGGGCAGGCGAGCCAGCAATTCGCGCTGCCGAGTTACTTCGGCTTTCCGGAGAACGGGCGGACAATTCGCTGGCAGACGATTTTTGGGACGGCGCCGACAAGCGTGTCCATGGTGCTGCAGACGGCGATGATTGACAGCGACGCGCAATACACGACCGTAGACACTTCGACGGTGACGGCGGGGGAAGCTCGTACGGTCACGGGAGTACGCGGGAAGTTCATACGCGCGAAAGTTAGCGCGATTACGGGCGGGTCGGGCGTTACGGTGCAATTGCTGGGGTGAGTTTCGCCGTCAGGGTTTAGAAAAACTGAATTATCGAGCTTTTCGGCACGGCTGCCCTTCGTGCCTCAGGGTAAAAAGCCGTGCCTTGACGCAGCGCATCGGGTGTTCAAGACCGCAGCAGATTCCTCGTCCCGACAGAGAGCGTCGGGACGCAAGGTGCGCGTCGCGGTTGCTCCTCGGAATGACATCGCAATGAGTTTTGCGGACGGCTCAAGCTGTGCCCTGACGGAAACTGATCCGTCGTGCCGCCGCGAGTCGAAAGCTCGGCGCTTTGCGCCCTTCGGCAAGACACTCAGGACAAGCCGACGAGAGGGGATTAGCCGCGCCCCTACGAAAGCAAAAAGGCACACAGGCTAAAGCCTGTGCCACGTAGACCGGCTGGAACGTTAACAGAGCCAGATGGCGTAAGTCTGAGGCAAAGCATGCTGGGACGAAAGCGCAAAACGCAGGGCGTGAAGAAATGCAGCGGAAAAACGCACAAGCGCGGGGCGCGACGCGCGGCGAATCGTAAGGCGTGGTCGCGCAAAAAGGGTACGCCGACGAAGCAGAGCGCGATTGTGGCGGCGAAGGCGGAACCGTGTCCGATGGCGTTGCTGCGGCCGCGGATTCGTTTGCGCAATGCGCTGCGAGCCGTGGGGCTCGATGAGTGGCAAATCGCGTGGCATCTTAAGGTGAAGGTGGATCAGCTAAGTGAATCAAAGTTCGCAAGCGACAAGAAACTTCTGCTGGAGTACATGAAGGAAGCGATCCGGCATTTGGACCCAGCGGCGGCCGCGGCGGCAAATGCAGCATCACCGGACGCGCCGACGGTGGAAATCGTGCATCACGTTGCGCGTCCGGATAGAGAGAATCCAAGCGGCTAGGCATGGGTGAGACGCGAGCGCACGGGCGCGACCAACAAAAGTTTGAGGTGTGTGCGAGGAAAAACACCACCCTTCGCAAAGGTCGCGAAGGATGGGGCACCCGCAAAGGCAACTTTGAAAGCAGGTCCCTGCCTGCTGCCCCAATTTCACGACAGCAGCAGATTCCTCGTCGCGGTTGCTCCTCGGAATGACAGTGTGATCGTTTGTTGAGAAATTATAAATCCTCGTGAAGATTACATCGGGATTTCAACGGTGGTTCGAGGCGTGCATGGAGGCGCAGAGGCTGAAGGCAGCGCCGCTGACGGCGAGCGCGGAGAGCTTTGACGATGAGGCCCCGCGGGTTGCGTTGGAACTGCCGTATCAGCCGTTTGCGAAGCAAAACGAATTTCACAAGTGCAAGGCAAAGTACAAGCTGTTTGGCGGAGCGGCGGGGCCGGGAAAATCGAAGGCGCTTCTGATGGAAGCGATTCTGCAAGCCACTGAAGTTCCGAACGTGAATACGCTGCTGCTGCTACGAACGTTTCCGGAACTGGAAGGGTCGCTGCTGCTTTATTTCCGGCGCGACGTGCCGCGAGAGCTGTACCGGTCGTTCAACGAAGCGAAGCACGTTGTGACTTGGCACAACGGATCGACTACGCGGTTTGGATATTCGCAATCGGAAAACGACATTTATCAATATCAGTCGGGCGAATACCTCTTTATCGGCATTGATGAGCTGACGCATTTCACTCTGCGGCAGTGGCAATTTCTGACGAGCCGGAACCGGTGCCCCGTGGCAAGCGCGACTCCGACAATGGCGGGCGCGACGAATCCTGGAAACATCGGGCACGCGTGGGTGAAAGCGCTTTTCGTCGACAAGCAGCCCGCGGCAGGGATGGATCCGCGCGAATACGATGCAGCGGACTATGCGTTCATCGCAGCGCGCGTTTGGGACAATCCGATTTATGCGAATGATTCGTCGTACTTGAAAACACTCGAGAAGCTGCCGGATTCTTACCGGCGCGCGTTTTTGGATGGCGACTGGAGCGTTTTCGCGGGGCAATATTTCACGAATTTCGATCCGTCGCGGAGCGTGATTCGAGCGGAATCAATTGCAGCGGAAGCGTGGTGGCCGCGATGGATTTCGATTGATTGGGGGTTTGAGCATCCGGCGGCGATTTATTGGCACACGAGCGCGCCGGCAGTCGAGAGCCGACAACGCCGGCTCGACGATTCTCACACGCATGGCTACGGCCGAGGCCTACCTGCGCAAAATGTTGAGATTCCTCGGGCCGGTGTCGTGGATTCTTGGAATGCGAACGGTGAGGCGCGGCGCAAGACACGCGTGGTGACGTATCGCGAGTGCGTGGAACAGCATCTGGCGCCGCGGGCGCTGGCGGCGGAAATCGTCGCGCGTTCGCGAGATCGCGAAGGAAAGGGCGAGCACATCGACGCCATTTATCTGTCGCCGGATGCGTTCGCGCATCACACGGACGAATCATCGATCGCCGAGCAGTTGAGCGACGCGCTTGCTGCCGCTGGATTTCCGCGTCCTGTGCCGGCGGACAATGATCGCGTCAGCGGATGGATGCTGATGTACGAAATGCTCGAAGCGGACGAATGGCAAATCGCGGATTCGTGTCCAGAGCTGATTCGCACGCTGCCAGAACTGGTGCGCGATACGGGAAACGTTGAAGACATCGCCAAGCGCGAGGGGGACGACGCGGCTGACGCGGCGCGTTACGGTTTGAAGACGCGAGCGTCGGCACAATTGCCGAAGCCTCCGCGCGAGCAGGAAATACATGCGCGTGTGACTTCCGACGACCCGACAATTCGCGCGATTCAGGCGCGCAAAGCGGAGTTGGAAGTGCCGGCGAAAAACCGCCCTGTGTTCGCTCCGTGGTCGCGGTGGCACCGCAGTTCATGACCTGGCCGAAGTCGTGTGATACCGACGTCATGGCGTTTCTTGATCTATGCAGGCGGGTTGCAGCGCGGATGCGGATTCGCACGCGGTACACGCGCGCGTTGGAAGACGAAGTGGCGCGGCTGCGGGCGGAGAATCATGCGCTGGTGAATTCGATTCTCGGCGTTGCGGGGATTCCGCCACTGCGAATGGTGGCCGCCAATCCAGGAAAGGCCTCACGTCAGCCGGACACAAAGCGTCCGGCGGGACGTGAGCTACAGAAGTCGGGCGCAAACCGGCCGGCGGGATCCTTCGAATCTCAGGACAAGCGTGAGCTACAAGTTCCGGGCGAGATTGCGGTGCCGTTGCGGCGGCGTTCGTGGCAGCAGATTGAACGGGCGCGCGAAATTGAGGATGCACGCGCGGCGCGGCGCGAACGGGAAACAGATACGGAAGCGTTTCCGACGCCGCGCAACATTGTTCCGCGGGTGTAGCGGGGTGCGGTGGGTCCAGACGCGCAGAGACCTCACGTCAGTTGCGGCAAAAACAGCCGCAACGGGACGTGAGCTACACGCTGGCGCGGGCCGCGACATCGACGCGATCGCAAGGGCAACACCATTTACGCCAACACAAACTCTATGACACGCAAACAAACTACTGACCAGGAAGCGAAAGACAAGACGGGCGTGCCTGCGGATCCGGGAATTGTGCCGGTGGAGCAGGGAAACGCGACGGACCGGCTGGCGACGCGTTCGACAGCGGTGGCAGCAGAGTCCTTTGGGCCGAATAACGAGCAATTGCCCGAGCGGCTGCAGAATGCGGTGCGTCGGCTGGTGCTCGAACTGGCGAGCGAGTCAGAAATATCCCGGCGCGCGGAAATTCGCCGGATCAAGCAAGCGCATCAATTCTGGCGCGGGTTGCAATATTTGTGGTGGAGCGAGCGCGACCAGAACTGGCATTTGCCGTTCGAGCAAAAGGCGACGGATGAGAGTTCGCTCGAGGATATGCCGCGCTACGAGTTCGTCACGAATATTTATCAGGCGTTTGGCCTGTCGATTATTTCCGTTTTGAGCCAGGACATTCCGCGCGTGCGCTTTTTTCCGCAGTCGGCGGAAAGCGAGGCAGATGTTTCGTCGGCGAAATCGGCGAGCGAAGTGTCGAAACTGATCGAGCGGAACAATCGCATCGGGAATTTGATTGTGGAGGAAGCGTTTCACCTGTGGACGGGCGGGAAAGTGGGCGCGTATGTGCGCTACGTGGTGGACGGGCAGCGGTTTGGGTTTCATCCGGAGACGGAACTGGATGAGCGGAAGGTGAAGATTGGCGGGGGATGGATTTGCGGGGAGTGCGGAGCAGAGACGGCGGATCAGAACATCAGCAGGGACTGCGGAGATGAGACAGGAGAGACCTCACGTCAGCCGGACACAAATCGTCCGGCGGGACGTGAGCTACAGAAGCGGGACGAAACTGGTCCGGCGGGATCCTTCGAATCTCAGGACAAGCGTGAGCTACAGAAGCCGGACGAAACCCATCCCGCGGGATCTTTCAAATCTCAGGACAAGCGTGAGCTGCAAACAGATTGTGCGGCGTGCGGGGCGCTGCTGACAGAAGAGAACTACGTGCCCGAGGAAGTGATCACCGTGCCGGCGGGAGTGCGAACCACGCGGGTGGCGAACGGGCAGGAAGTGTTGACGATTGTGGGCGCGCTGGAACTGAAGACGCCTCCGTGGGCGAACGAGATTCACGAATATCCGTTTCTGCAATGGAACATGGAGGTGCATCAAGCGCGTTTGCGCGCGGCGTATCCTCACGCGGCAAAGAGGATCGGAGCGCCGGCGGCGTCGGGAGATTCGGCGCAGTACGAACGGCTGGCGCGGCTGGAGCAATCGCAAGGCGGTCCGGTGACGGCGGGCGGGGACTTCAATCCGAATCTGATTACGTTTCAGCGTACGTGGCTGCGGCCGTGGGCTTTTTACCAGCTTGACGACGAAGAGCTGCGCGATGAATTGCTCGCGATTTTTCCGGATGGCTGCTACGCGGCGTTTGCGGGGGACGTTTATTGCGAATCGCGCAACGAAAATATGGACGACCACTGGCGCGTGATGCATGCGATGCCGGGCGACGGTTCGAGCGGACGTCCGGCGTTGGGAGATGCGCTGATCAGTGTGCAGGAGCGCTTCAACACGCTTTCGAATTTGCAGATCGAGACATACGAGTACGGCATACCGCCTATTTACGCGGACAGCGAGGTGCTCGATTTTGACGCGCTGCAATCGCAGACCGCGGAGCCCGGTGCGCACTATCCGGCGAAGGCGAAGCCTGGGCAATCGCTCGCGGCGGGATTTTTTCAACCGCAAGCGGCGCGAGTTCCTCCCGATCTTGCGGGACACGCCGCGGACTTGATGGGGCCGGTGGCACAATTCTTGACGGGGGCGTTTCCGGCGCTTTTTGGCGGGGCGATGACGAATACGAGCACTGCCTCCGGCTACGCGATGGCGCGCGATCAAGCGATGGGGCGCATTGGGTTGGTCTGGAGGCGAATGAAGTTTTTTCACGCGGACCTGATGCTGGCGGCGGTGGATTGTTTCCGCAAGAATCGACCCGGCGATGTGGAAGTCACATTGCTGGGTCCAGGCGCGGCGTTTGAATCGAAATGGATTCGGCTGGTGGACCTGAAGGGCGAATTATTTTCTTACCCGGAGACGGACGAGCAATATCCGACACAGTGGGCGGACCAACGCACGGTGCTGATGCAATTGATGGCGAATCCGGATCCGCGTTTGCAGGCCGTGCTCGGCGACCCGTCGAATCTGGGATTGCTGAAGCGGCTGATTGGATTGGATGAGCTGGTAATTCCCGACGAGGAGTCACGGACGAAGCAGTATCGCGAGATTGCGCAGTTGTTGCAGGAACAGCCGGTGGTGCGCGCGGATTCCGGAACGGGCGCGGAACAAGTGCTGCCGAGTATCGTGCCGGACGAATTTGCGGACAATCATGCCGTGGAGCTCGATGCGTGCAAGCGGTGGTTTTCTTCCGACGCGGGACAAATCGCGAAGATCGAAGCGCCCGCCGGTTACGCGAATGTTCGCGCGCACGCGCAATTGCACGAACAATTTCTGCGCAAACAACAAATTGAAGCGGCGCAACCCGCTCAATCTGCCCGCGGTCAATCCGCCTCGCAGCAGCAAGCCGTCGGGTAAAGCCGGCTTTCACGGCGCGATGGCGTTCGACGCAGCGCAACCTTGGAGAATTCAAAATGCCCTTCATTAACGGCCGTTTCTATGCCAACCCTGCCTACGGCGAAGCTCTCGAACGCGCGCGAGGCAAACAATTTCGCGCGGAATTTGGCGATGGACTCGCGAGGTTCGGTGGCGATAGTCCCGAATTTGGCGACGAGCTTACCAGGTACGGCGGTGGCGATGTTGAAGTTGAACCCGTTGCCCTCCAGAGGCACGACGCACCTGGCCAGCACTCCGCCCACCAGCAACCCCACGAGGTAAAACCTGAGTCCCCTAAACAGAACGCCAATCGTGTCTATAACGAAACGTCCGGCCTGCGGCCCACAACCAAGCACGGCCCTGGGAGCGTGGACGATTTGCATACCGCTCGTCTGTACATCGCTCATGTGCTTGGGAATCGCGAAGCGACCGGAAAGGCTGGCATTGTCGCGCCGGACCAATTGCCGCTTCGAGAAGCGCACGCGATCCACACATATCCCCCTGCCAAAGAGGCTTATCACGACTCACTGAGTGCGGCACAAAAGGCAGGGTCAACGCCAGATCCAACCAAGGGAGCGAAAAATTACTATTTGGATTACGGCGAAGGGCCTCCTCCTTGGGCCGCGGGCAAAAAGCCCATTGCTGTGTTTGGCCCCTTTGTGAACGCCTCCGGTGGGGGCGGGATGCATAATCCGAAAAAAGGTGATAAAGTGCATATTCGTATTTACCATCTGAATCACTAAGGGGTGAGATAATGAGGCGATGGCACGCAACGCTTGGCATTAGCCTCTGCGCACTGCTCCTTCAACCCGCTTTCGCAAGACAATCTCGCACCACTGTGATGGCTGTACCGGTTACCACGGACGCCTTTCGAGCGCTGGTGCAGGCGATTCAGGATGAAATTTACTCTGACAATCTTGAAGCAGATGGCTACGACGCCGGAGTGCCTGCTGGCGAAGGTGAATATCGCTTGGAACTATACGTTCAGCCAGCCTTCAACGAACAAGGTCTCGCATGGGCCATCTATAAGCTAATGCCCTACGGCGAAGTACTGCGAATGTTTTGGATTGGACGTGACGGCACTGTGTTCCTGTATGGCGGATCGAAAGCCCAGTTCTCGCCGACTGGACCGAGCTACTTGACCGCGTACATGGATGACGGAGAGCTTCTGCGCGCCAAACAAAGATGGACACAAGCCTATTTTTCTGTCGACCTTCAGCCGAGTGCGGAGAATCTCCGCGAATCTAAAGAGCGACAGAAGAAACGCAGAGCTGCCACGACGTCGGTCGTTTCGGCAGACGAGGCCGCAGCGGATTATAAGGATTCTCAGCGAGCTGCTGATGGATCAGCAACAGGCGCGGACCCGACTGGAGGCGCGACGCATTATTTCCTAGACTTCGGTCAGCCGCGGCCAATCTGGGCCGTCGGTGTTCAGCCGCTCAAGACGTTCGGACCTTTCTTAAAAACGTTGGAGGGCGGCAAAACTCCAAAGGATGTGAAGGTTAAGATCGTTATCATTCGCTGAGAAAACTCCCATCGTGCCCAAGGCCTCGATTAGCGTCGTTTCCGTTTCGTGCAAAGGAACTTCTCGCGACTTGGCTATTACAGGTTGCGTTCGACGGAGGAGGCTTCGTTGCGAGACGAGCCGTAGGCGGAAGCATCCTGCCTGGCGATGGGCGCGACGAGGCGAACGACTTGCAGCATGCGTTCGGGTTTAAAAGGCTTGGCCATGCAGACGACGGCGCCGAAATTATGGCTTGCAGCGTAGTCGGCGGGCTGAGCATTGCTCGTGACAAGAACAACGGGAACACGCGAAAGGCGTTCACTGTTCTTGATGATAAGGCAGAGGTCGTATCCGGAAGTATCTCCCGCTTCGACTTCAGCGATGAAGCAGGCGGGAACGGTGGTGCGCAGGATGTCGAGCGCCGCAGCTCCCGTGGAAACGACGAAGACGTCGTAGCCTTCCGGCGTTAGAAGATTCTTCAACTGCTCCTGGCCGCGTTCATCCGATTCGACAACGAGAACGACGGGACGTGTCTGCGTGGACTGGATGGGCGCTCCTTTTTCCGATGAAGAAGCGCCATTGACAGCGGATTTCTCCTTGGCTCCCGGACCTGTGGCGGCAGTGGCCGCGGCGGCGCGATGATGAATGCGACGGAACTGGATGGCGACACCGAGTTTGTTGTCGGGAAGCTCAAAAGTGCGGACCACTTCGGCGGGCTCTTCGGCATTGAGCGCGTTGGGCGCGGAGGAGAAGGGAAATGTGACGCCGAGGGCCATACCTTTCCAAAAATCGCGGCGGTCGGTGGCAAACAAAATGCCGTCGCGGGAAACGTCGACGGAAGTGCCGATCTCGGTGAAGGCATCGGCTTTTGGATCCGTAGCACGAACACGGATCTGCGCTGAGACTTTGACGCGTCTGCGGCGGCGACGATCTGAGGCTTGTTCAGTTTCAGAGGGTGAAGGCGCGTAATCCTTGGAATAGTTCATTGCGATGCCCCCGGAACGCGGCAAGAGAAAAAGTTCAGCCGCAGTCCCTGTCGCCTGCGATCGAGGCGGCTCTGCATTGTGGCGCGGCAGGCGCTGCTGCCCCCGTGCAACCTGCCCTATGTTGCATCGAGGTTAGCACCGTGTCCAATAGTACGGTAGCTGAATTGTGACGCATCGGCCACTAGGTGTGATGGGAAGGGACTCGGCGCTTGGCAACCCAAAGCGCTGGAAGCAAACACGGCGGGCAGTCTGGCACGGGCAGGCAAGACTATTCAACTGAGAGGAGAACATCTATGGGAGTGAGCACTACGAAAATGCCAGCACGCGGTGCGGGCTCGAGGTCAACGTCGACCTCGTTGAACGGAGTAGGAGGTGCACCTGGGGCGTCGCAGAAGAAATCGCACGGGCAACTCTCGGACGACGAAATTTTGGGATTGGTTACGGCGGTATCGCGACCGGCGACGACGACGAGCGGCGACGGTGCGGACATGGATAGCGCCGACGGCAACGGGTGGGGCACGTCTGGCGATCCAGCGGCGCAAAGTGGACGTGCTGCGTCAGGCGATTCGAACGATGAAGCGGCGGGAGTCTGGAGCACGGACGACGGGGTGAGTCCAGAAGCCGCGAAACTGGCGGAGTCCGACCCGCAACTGCGGCAAATATTAGCTGATGCGCAGGCGTACCGGGCGGTGTTCGCTTCACCCGGGGCCGCGCAGGATGCAAAAAATCAGCTCGATGAGTTGGATGGCATGTTTTTTTCGAAACAGCCGAGCGACCATGCGGCGCTGGCGGCGCGAATACACGAATTGTCTCCGGAAGCGTTTCAGGATTTTGCGAAAGCCGTGCAGGCGCACGCAGCGAAAATGAGTGCGAGCGCGCAGCAGCGACCAGGAGTAACGACTCCCGCAGACGGCACCGTTGGCGCGGGAACTTTTGGAAGTACGGCGAAACCCCAACAGCTTGAATTATTCCCGTCGCAGGCGAGTGATTCGGGCAGTGCGCCGAGTGACGCGAGTCAAGTTAGCGGACAACATGGACAACAGAGTAGCCAACAAAGCGGCGCGCGGGCGCCAGTCAGCGGTGCGCAGGGAGCACGCGAAGCGCAACAGAGCGTTGCGCAGGCGGCGCCAGTGCCGTTGGCGGCTGCATCGGCAGGCGATCCACGACGCGCGGCGCAAATTGCGTTCTTTCACGACACGAATGCGGCCGCGGTCGAGCAAATACTGGGAACGATCCAGGCGCAGGTGAAGCAACTGCTGCCGGACAGTGTTCCGACGGGAACGCGGAATCGCATCATCGGTGAAGTTTACAGAGAGCTGGACGCGACGTTGCGCGCGAACCGACAGCTCGGGAAGCAATTGCGAGAAGCATTCCAAGCAGGTGCGGGAGATGCAGCGCATCAGCGGGCAATTGTGACGCTGGTGGCGGGCCGCGCGAAACAGGCGCTGCCGGCGGTGGCGAAACGCGTGATTGGCGAATGGACACAGAGCATCGTGGCGGCGAATCACGAGCGGCTGTCACGGCATGAAGCGGCGTCGAAACGCGTGGATATCGCGGGCGCAGGAGCGTCAGACGGAGTGAATCGCAAGCCGATGTCCGCGCGGGATGTGAACTACAAGCGCCTCTCGGACTCCGATATCCTGAATTTGTAGTCTCTTCAGAACCTGCGCCGCAAGAGTCGAGACAATTGCGGAGTCAGTCTATCGGCGAGAGCAAATCGACTTGTATTACGGTTTCGTAGTCAATGGCCCGGCCGTTGCACGCCTTTATCGGAAACCTTCGCCGATACATATCAGAGGCTGCATTTTTTAGTGCAGGATTGCCGGACGGATAAAGCAACGCAGCCTTTTGCACTTTGCCTTTCGTGTCGACGCGGACATAGAAGTAACCCACCGCTACGGACTTGGTCACATTGCCGGACCACTTGTTAAATTCATGTAGATACGCGTACAGATCGGGCCGGCTGCTCTTAAACGCCGGATCAGCGCACCAATCCTCGGTGGGGGCCTTCGCAGCAAGATCAAATTCGGTCGCAGCGAACGCTGAAACGGCCTTGAGTTCCCGCACGGTGATGACTCCGTGAAGTCCGATGCTGTCGTCATACGTAATCATGCGAGGGAAGCGTTTATGCCCGAGCGGAGCACCATAAACGAAAGTGTACTTAACATTTCGCCCCTCGGGATAGTGAACTTCAATGCCGAGAGGCACGGTATCGTCGGTGTCAATGTAGAACTCTTCGCGAATGCTGCTTCGCTTCAGTTCAATTGCAGCCGCCAAGCATGCAATGTGCATATTGCCAGCCCTCTCAAAGGCGGGTGGCACGGGGCGGGAATCGAATTTGACGTTGGGCGGCACCGGCCATGAATACGGGAGTTCAATCATCTGTTCCCATTCAAATGCGGGAAGCGGGAGAAAATCGCTGCTTCGGCTCCGAGAAAGGGTATCGCCAGAAACGACGATCATTTGCGAAAAGTTCGGAAAAATGATCTCTTGCCGATAAAGATTTTTCGCGGCCCATGAAAGACCGAATTCTCCTCGAACGGGCTGCTTGCCATCAGTGAATTGCGCGTCCGCTTCGAGGAGAAATGCGGGGCTGGCGGGCGTTTCAATGTTCGTCTCCGCAAAGGCCCTTTCGAGCAGATCCCTGGCCTTGGATTCCGATGAAATCGATGGCTTATCGTTACGAGGCGCAGCCGAACTATGCGGAGTCTGCTGTGCTAACGCTGAAAATGCGGGCGCAGTTATGAAAGAAAGAACCGCCAGGGCGAATGTGCGAAACGCTAGATGGCGGAGGATTGGCATAAGTGGTTATTGGTTCTTGCCGGGGAAATCTTGCGCCACGGCGCCGGCGGGGGGAGTGAATTCGTTGGCGGCAAAGCCGGAGACGGCTTCGATGGATTGAATGTCGAGCTCGGCGGAAGTGCCGTTATTGTCGCGGTAGGTGATGGCTGACGGGAAGCGCTGTGAATCAGAGGCGGCATGGGCCAGTGAAGTGTAATCGGCGAAGGTCCAAAACTGTTTGCCGGACGGGCCGGAGACATCGTAGGTGAACGGTTCGTAATTGACGGGATCGAGGCAGATGCGCTGATGCTCGCCGGAGCTCTCCGAGACGATACAAGTGAGGCTCGCGGCGCTTTGCCAGTGCTCGCCCTGGGGCCGCTCCTTTGCGCGAGTTCCCATAGGCAAGGACCATTGCAATGCGCGACTGATCATTTGCGACCATAGATTCGCGTGCGACGTATCCTGGCCAACGCGATAGAGCTTGCCGCCGGAAACGAGAATCGTCTCGCGGGATTCGCCGTACTGAAGATCCTCGCGATAGAGATTTGGGGCAGCCCAACCGAGAGCGTAGGTGCCTTCGACAGTCTGCTTGTTGACCGTGTAACGCGCCTTGGCAAGTAGGACGAAAGGCGCACTCGAAGGTGATTCGATGTTGAGATGGGCCGTGGCGCGCGCGAGGAGTGTGGCGGCGTCTGGCGAATTAGCGGCTGATTTCGCCTGCGGCGCGGCGGTAAGCAAACATGAAGAGGCGCAGAACAAGACGAGCAGCAGCAATCCGATGACTAACGGGTTTATGCGTCGCATGGGTTGTGTGGAAATTATCACTCCGCAATAGGCGATGCAATACAGAATTTGCAGAGCGAAAGGAGGCGGAAATTATCCGCCTCGGACGCGAGGGAAGCTAAAACGTTAAGTGGCTCGTGGCGTTAACGGCGCGCGCGCGGGGCGGAATGTCCGTGGCTATGGCCATGAGCCGCCGGATGATGGTTCGAGCGCGAGCGCTTTTGGCCGAAAGGCATTGCGGGTGGCTCTTCGGCAACGGCAACCGGGGCCAGCATGCGAACGACGTGCAAGAGGCGCTCCTGCTTGTACGGCTTGGCCATGCAGACAATGGCGCCGAGGGCGTGGGCGGTCGAATAATCGTTGGGCTGCCCGGCGCGAGTGGTCATGACGACAGGGACGCGCTGGAGGCGCTCATTTGACTTCACGATGAGGCAGAGATCGTAGCCGGACATGTCGGCGATTTCGATTTCGGTAATGAGCAAATTTGGAGTGCGCTGGCGGAGGAATTCGACGGCTTCAGCTCCGGTTTCAACGGCTTCGACAACGTAACCTTCGCTGATGAGCACGGTGCGGATGGTATCGCGCGAGCGGGCATCGGCTTCGACGACAAGAACCAAGGGCATCGGCTTTTCGAGATCGCGGGCTACATCACCAGCGGTCGCTTTCGCGGCTTTCTCTCCGGACTTTTCCACATCGGAACGGATTTCAGGGCGCTTGCCATCGTAGAAGCGAACCCCGACTCCGAAGCGACCCTCGGGCATTTCGAAGACGCGGGCGACTACAGCCGTGCGCTCGTGTTGAACTCCACCGGCGGCGCCGGAATAAGGAAACGTGATTACAAGATCCATGCCGCGGCGGTACTCGGCCAAGCTGGTGGTGAAGAGCAGACCATCGCGCGAGGCGTCAACGGTAGTGCAAACTTCGGCCTTTTGAAGGCTGCCTGAATTCAGGCGGACGCGGACCGGCGCGGAAAGTTTGGTGCGCAAACGGCGGCGGCGTTCGGAGGGTTTTTCCATCACTTCAACTCCTGGCACTTCAACTCCTGGAGTTTGCTCTATTGTGCCGATGACTTCGGTCAAATTTCCCATCGTCCCCACCTCAGTTTAGAAGCGGCCGCCGCGAGTGCTCCGCGAAGCTGGCTGCGATAATGATGAATTTTGGCATGGCCCCCGTGCGAACGGTATAGCGCAAGGGTCACATTCTGACAGTACTTGCAGCACTTTGGCATTAGTACCAACGTACTACGGGGGCTAACGCCGCCCCTGTGGAGCCTTTTTCGGCAGCCTTCACGGAACCTACGCGGGTTGTCTCATCCACAAACGCACAGATTATTTCATTTCGAGCGTGGATTTCACATGCAGTTGACGGCAGCCGAGAGGCATCGCCGAATTCATTCCCAAAGGGAGAAAAATAAATGGCACAGATGCAAAACAGCCAATCGGTTGCACTGCAATTGGAAAAGGTGCGGGACAAACTCCCGCTGCTGTACGAGCGGGACGACATTTTATTGACGATGATCCAGCAACGCGGCGACGTGGAACGCGTTTCGAGCCGCAACATGCGGCTGCCGCTTCAGATTCGTCCAGGAGGCAAGGCGGGGCTCGCCAATCTTGACGGTGGGGACCTGGGGCGCGGGTCGGGAACGACCTACGATGTAGCGCAAGTGAGTCCGATCTTCTTCCGGCACGCGGTGGAAATCACGAAGCTGGTGGAGTATTCGACGAACGCGCCCGAGAAAGCGATCGAAAACGCCGCCAAGCGCGAAGTGAAGAATGCGATGGGGCAGTTTCGCGCGTTTCTCGACAAACTGATGCAGACGAATGGCAACGGCGTGCTGGGCACGGTGGGGTCGATCGTAACAACGGGACTGCCTGCGGGCGTAGCGGCGCAAATCAATTTAACTACGCCGCCGGGCGCGGCGCTTTTTTACTACAACCAGACAATCCAGTTTTACGACACGACGCTCACAACGAACCGAAATATCGCCGGAAGCGTGACGTCGAACGTGGTGCAGGTGGATCCGTTCAACAAATTCATCCAGATCGACGCGATTCCGACGGGCGTGGTGGCGGGTGACGCGGTAGTTCACGACGGACTCGCGGGAGCGCAGCCGGTTTCGCTCTTCGGCGTTCCGTATCACCAGACGAACGCGACGACGGGCACGTGGCTGAACTTGAACCGCGCGACGTATCCAGTAGAACTGGCGACGCCGCACGTTGCGGGAAACAATGCAGCAGTCACGCCGGGAGTTGTGCGACTGGCAATCAACAGAGTGCGGAAGGCGTTGGGCACGAACCAAGTGGGGAAACTGGTGGCGTACACGGCGCTGGAGCAGGAAAACGCGTGGGAGCAGCTTGGCATTTCCATCTCGCAGATTATCAAGGAAGGAGCGGGCGGGCGCGCGAGCGATCTCGACTTGCTCTT
The DNA here is from genome assembly GCA_035696585.1 of Candidatus Acidiferrales bacterium. Lineage (GTDB taxonomy): Bacteria > Acidobacteriota > Terriglobia > Acidiferrales > UBA7541 > DAHUXN01. The sequence continues at coordinate 14,731 of DASRQP010000192.1, forward strand.
CACGGGCGAACTGACGATGGCGGGAGTGCCGATCAAGTCGTCGATCAACGCCAATCAGGCGCGAATTGATTTCCTCGATTTGTCGCACTGGGGACGTGCGGTGATGCAGGAGATCGATTTTTACGACGTGGGCGGGCAAACCGTGTTCCCGATTTACGGAGCGAGCGGAGGGCTGGCGGCGGCGTACATTTTTTACTTCGTGACCGGTTTCCAGGTGTGGAACGAGTCGCCACGAAGC
>DASRQP010000193.1:0-2335 GCA_035696585.1 Candidatus Acidiferrales bacterium
GCCGCGACGTGATGCGATCCCGTCCGCAAGCATCGCGATGATTTCGTCAAATTCTTTTCGCGAGAGGTTGCGGTAGGGATATGCGCGGGTCACGAGGGTGAACAAATCGTCTTCCTGCCATTCCTGCGCCGCGCACTCCGCCACAATTTGCTGTGCCAGGACGTCCAGCGGGCATGCCGGAATCATGATGCGGTCGAGCAAGCCGAGCCTTATGGAATGCGCGAGCGCAGCGCATTCCAGCAATTCATCGCGCGTCGTCGCAAATAGCCGGCCCTTGGGAATCGCTCCACGCCAGTGGCCCGCGCGTCCGATTCGTTGCAAACCCGTGCCAATCGCTCGCGGCGAACCGATCTGGCAAACCAAATCCACTGTTCCGATGTCGATTCCCAATTCCAGCGACGCCGTAGCAACCAGCGCGCGAATCTCGCCAGCCTTCAGCTTGCCTTCCACCGCGAGCCTTCGCTGCCGCGACAGGCTGCCGTGATGCGACGCGACCGCGTCTTCGCCGAGCAGCCTTGCCAGATTGTGCGCCACGCGTTCCGCCAGCCGTCGCGTGTTCACGAAGATCAGCGTTGATCGGTGCTGCTGCACCAATTCCGCAATACGGCCGTAAATCTCCTCCCACATTTCGTTCGACGCCACCGGCCCAAGCTCGCTTGCGGGAACTTCGACGGCAAGATCGAATTCGCGTCGCTGTGCAATTTGCACGATCGTCGGCGTGGGCCGTCCGTTTCCGGCGAGGAACTGCGCGACCAATTCGATTGGCTGCTGCGTGGCGGAAAGTCCGATGCGCGAAGGCCGCGCCGATGTAAGCGCGTCGAGCCGCTCGAGCGAAAGCGCAAGATGCGCGCCGCGCTTGTCGTCGGCGACCGCGTGAATTTCGTCAACGATCACCGTACTTACCGTGCGCAGCAGTTCGCGGCTCTTCGCCGCCGTAAGTAAAATGTAAAGAGATTCCGGCGTGGTCACCAGAATGTGCGGCGGGCGCTTCTGCATCGCGCGCCGTTCGTGCATCAGCGTGTCGCCCGTGCGCACGGCTGCGCGAATCTCCGGCATCAGGAACCCGCGCTGGCCGGCAAGCTGCAAAATCTCGCCCAGCGGAGTTTCCAGGTTTTTTTGAATGTCGTTGCCCAGCGCTTTCAATGGCGAGACGTATAAAACTTCCGTTTCATCCTGAAGATTGCCTGCAACCGCTTTGCGTACCAGGCGGTCAATACAGGCGAGAAAGGCGGCGAGCGTTTTGCCCGATCCTGTAGGCGCGCAAATCAATGTGTCTTTTTGCGCGAGAATGTGCGGCCAGCCCTGCTCTTGCGGCTCGGTAGGCGTGCCAAATTTGCTCTCGAACCACTCGCGAACGAGCGGGTGCGCCCATTCAAGTGCAGAGGACGGCGGAAGATTCACAACTGAAGAGCTCACGGCACGACCTGGAGAAGCGATTCCTTATATATATTGGGAACGCCTCTATTGTCCTGAATTTTTCGATCAAAAGCAAAAGCGCGTTACAAAATCGCTCGTGAAACTTTTTTTCAGGTCCGCGATGAAGCAATTCCTTGCTCATACAACAAACTCCATCATTGACAATGCCTCTCTCCTTGCTCATAATCTCACATAGGCGAAGAAAAAGCGAAAGTAAATTACTTTTCCCCCTCCTCGCCTCAGGATTCCGTCATGGCCCAGAACCTCGCCGCCCTTCGCGCCAAAATCGAATACGATCTTCGCGGGCGCGCCTCCGCGCCTTTTGACTATCGCGAACGCAAATTCGCTGAAACGGCTTCCGTCGGCATTCAGGAAATCGATTATTTAGCCGGCGGCTTGCCTCGCGGTGGCTTCACGGAAATTTGCGGTCCTCCCTGTTCCGGTCGCACCAGTTTTCTTCTTTCCGCTTTAGCTTCGCGAACGGCTCATGCCGAAGTGTGCGTCCTGGTCGATGGGAGCGATAATTTCGATCCTCATTCCGCTCAGGCGGCCGGCGTGGAGCTGAAGCAATTGCTTTGGGTTCGCTGCCACAACATCGATCAGGCGCTGCGCGCGACGGATTTACTTTTGCAGGGACGCGGCTTCGGTTTGATCGCTCTGGATTTGAGCGACATTCCTCCCCAAACCGTGCGTCACGTTCCGCTCAATGCCTGGTTTCGTTTTCGACGCAGCGTCGAGGATACGCAAACAATTTTTGTTGTTCTTGACCAGGAACCAAATGCCAAAACGTGCGCTTCGCTGGTTCTACGGCTTGGCTCCGAGACAGTGCGCTGGTCGACCACGATGGAAACGTCTGCAGCGGAATCTTTCGCGCATCCGCCTGCTTGGCTGCTCGATGGAGTCGACGTTCGTGCTGAAG
>DASRQP010000194.1:0-25749 GCA_035696585.1 Candidatus Acidiferrales bacterium
CAGCCAGAAAAATCGAGCGACGTACCGCGCGTCCCCTTTGGCCGAGGGCCCAAGGGCAAAGAGGGGAGAAAATAATTATGGCGCCGGTCACGATGCTTGAAGCGATTCGCCAGGCGATTTTCGAGGAGATGGAGCGCGACCCGACGGTGGTTGCCATCGGTGAAGATATCGGAGTGTACGGGGGCGCGTTCAAAGTGACAGCGGGATTGCTCGAGCGCTTTGGCTGGGAGCGCGTGATCGACACGCCCATCAGCGAGACGGCCATCATCGGCGCGGCCGTGGGCATGGGTTATCAGGGACTGCGTCCAATTGCGGAGCTGCAGTTCATCGACTTTATCGCGTGCTGCTTCAACCAGATCACGAATTTCGCGGCGAAATCGCATTACCGCTGGGGCGCGCCTGTTCCGATGGTGATGCGGGGACCTTCCGGCGGCGGCGTTCACGGGGGTCCATTCCATTCAGCGAATCCGGAAATGTATTTCGTGCATACTCCCGGATTGAAAGTGATTTATCCCTCAACTGCCTACGATGCGAAGGGCCTGCTGAAATCCGCGATTCGCGACAACAATCCGGTGCTCTTCTTCGAGCACAAATTCTTGTACCGCCGAATCAAGGAAGAGCTACCGACCGAGGATTACACCGTGCCGATCGGCAAGGCGATTGTACGGCGCGAAGGGCGCGATCTGACCATCGTCACCTACGCCGCGATGATGCACACCTCGCTCGAAGCCGCCGAAACGCTGGCGAAAGAGGGAATCGAGGCGGAAGTCGTCGACCTGCGCACGCTGCTGCCGCTCGACAAGGAAACGATTTTGCAATCGGTGAAAAAGACGAACAAGCTGTTGATTGTTCACGAGGACACGCGCACCGGCGGCATCGCCGGGGAAATCGCGGCGGTCGCGTGCGAAGGCGCGTTCGAGGATTTGGACGGGCCCATACTGCGCGTCACGGCGAAGGATACGCCCGTGCCGTTTTCACCGCCGCTCGAAGAGCGATTTTTGCCCAATTTGAATGATGTGATTTCGACGGCGCGGGAACTCGCGCGGTATTAAACTTGAGATTCGAATTCGAAGGAGAGGCCGATGGCGACTGACGTGATTATGCCCCAAATGGGGGAAAGCATTTTTGAAGGCACGGTGACGAAATGGCTCAAGAAGCCGGGCGAGAAGGTCGAGCGCGACGAGCCGCTGTTCGAGATTTCGACGGACAAAGTTGACGCGGAGATTCCTTCGCCGGCCGCGGGCGTGCTGAAGGAGATCAAGGTCGCTGAAGGGCAGACTGTGCCGATTCAAACGGTCGTAGGCGTGATTGACGCCGATGGCGCAGGCGCGGCGTCGGCAGCCCCGGCTCCTGCAAAAACGGAAGCGAAGCCTCAGGCAAAGCCAGAAGCAAAGGCCGAAGTGAACGCGGAAGCGAAGCGCGGAGACGAAAAGGCGTCGCCGGCTTCTGCTCCAACAAAGGCCGAAGCCGCAAAAGCAGACTCAGTGAAGCCCGCGCCGTCGCCCGCTCCCGCGCAAACTGGCGCGAGGCCGTCGTCTATGGCCGGCGCGGCAACTTCCTCTGCTCCGCAGCGTTCCAGCGGAGAAAAGATTCGAAGCTCGCCGCTGGTTCGGCGGCTGGCCAAAGAAAACAGCGTCGACTTGTCGCAAGTTCCTGGCACGGGCGCGGGCGGCCGCGTCAGCAAGCGCGACATTTTATCCGCCATTGAGGGCGGCGGCGCTCAAGCCCGGCCCGGCGCACAAACTCCGGCCTATGCGCCCGCGACAGCCTCTCGTCCATCGATGCCTCCTCCTTCGCAACCGGCGGCGACGGGCGCGCAGGCTCACTCGGCATTTGAGTCCGCGGTGCCGCGTGAGCGTATGTACTTCGGCAATTACTCCGTTGAACCCATGACGGTGATGCGCCAGAGAATCGCCGAGCACATGGTGGCCTCGAAGCGCGTTTCGCCGCACGTTTATTCGATTGACGAGGCCGACGTCACGGGAATCGTGAAGCTGCGCAGCCAGAGGAAAGACGAATTCGAGCGCACCACGGGCTCGAAGCTCACGTTCATGCCGTTCTTTATCCGCGCAGCCGTCGAAGCGCTGCATGCCTTCCCCACGGTGAACTCATCTGTCGACGGCACGAACATCGTTTTTCACCACGAGTGCAATATCGGCATCGCCGTGGCGCTCGACTGGGGACTGATCGTTCCGGTCATCAAAAATGCCGAGGAGAAGAATTTCCTGGGTCTGCAGCGCGCCATCAACGATCTGGCCGAGCGCGCGCGCACGAAAAAGCTCAAACCCGAGGAAGTGCAGGAAGGGACTTTCTCGATTACCAATCCCGGAGTGTTTGGCGGCTTGATGGGCTTGCCGGTGATCAGCCAGCCGAACGTGGCAATTCTTGGCCTGGGCACAATCGAGAAGCGCCCCGTGGTGATTGACGACGCCATTGCGATTCGCTCGATGGTGTATCTCACGCTGAGCTACGACCACCGCGTCGTCGATGGCGCCATCGCGCATCAATTCATGGGAAAGATCAAGAATATTCTCGAGAATTGGAGCGAGGGTGTTCTGTAGCGACAGTTGATAGTCGATAGTTGACAGTCAAGAGTTTGAGGCAACGGACTCGTGCGATTCTAGTTTTCCGTCGACGTTTTTAGCTTTCGACTCTCGACTATTGGTTCGAACTATCCCTGCAGTCTTGGGCGCAAACGTTCTGCGAACATTTCCACCTGCGGCAACGGGACAATCGTGATTTTCTGCTCATCGAAGAGACGCACGATGAATTGGTGCCGCTCGTTCTCTCGCTCGGGGGCAACCTCGGTAATCGCTGTGAATTCCGAATTTTTTTGCCGCGCGCGAATGCATTCGGCGGTATACGCAAGCACCTTCGCCTGCGCCGGATCGCGCCCGAGCGACAGCGCCTGCAAATAGCCGCGCGTCCCGTTGTAGCGATACGCGTAGTCGATGCGCAGCGGGTCGCCCGGCTGCGTGAACTGTTCGACCTTCACACTTTTTTCCATCCTTGCGAGAATGCGGTGCCGCCGGAAGACGTCGTTCAACCGCATACGAATCCACGCGCGCGTGCTTTCGACCATCGCAGCGGCCCGGCCCTGACGCGCGGGCGGCGACACGTGGTCGTGGTAGAGCCGGTCGAGCTCCGCGTCGAAATCCTCCGCGAACACGGCTTGCCGCGGGCTGAACTGCAATGTGTTCGACAACGTCTGCTCCATCTTCTCGATCCACGCGGAGCTGGCTCCGGTGGCCGCCAGCTGCACGTCGAATTCGCCCGGCAGCGCGCGAAGAAGATTCTCGTCCGCGTTCGGGTGCAGCCGGCGCACGCGTGCGAATTCGGATGGTTCCTCGATCAGCCTCGCGCGCGCCCGCTGTTTCTTCGCGTCTTCGAGCACCACGCCGATGTTCACCCATTCGTCGCGGATCAGATTCGGCGTATAGCGCAGCACGCGGTAGCTCATGTCGCGTCGATTCGTCTCAGGCATGGTTCACGTCCAGTTGGGAAACGGCGCCCGGGAAGATTTCCAGGCGCTCTCGATCAACTCGCGCGCCAGTTTTCGCCGGCGCAGGAGCTGCTCCATCATGCGATAGAGCGCGTCCTGGTCGAAATTGTACCACTCGGGCGGAATCTCCCGAGCGATCTCGTCGAGCACGTCCTCGTTAATGCGCCGCTCAATGCGTTCGAGCCACGGCTCAAACGCATCCCATCCATGCACGTGATCGTAGACGCGCGCGCGGGCATAGATTCCCCGCAACGGCGCGTCCGGAAAATTCCATTCCGCCGCGTTGAAACAAAATCCCTGATCGATCATGATGGCGCGATAGCGCTCCGCTCCGCGCTCACGCAGGAAAATCGCCTGCCGGCCGTTGGTGTTGCACGTCCACTTGTCGAAAACCATCATCCCCGCGAAATCAGAGAGATTCTCGACGTCGCGCAGTTGATCGTCCGGCAGAAAATCGTACACCACCGTCGCCGCCGGGTTTCCGGGATATTGCGAGCCAAACTCCAGCCCCGGCGTACACGGCACACGCCCGCGCCCCAGTTGAATTACCAGATCCTCGGTCAGCGCGATCATCTCCGGACGCACCTCCACCGCCGCCGCGCCCGGAACAGGCAGACCAATCCGCGCCGCCAGTCTAGTACCGAGCAATTCGTTCGCCAGAATCCGCGTTCCCTGAGGATTATTCTGGAATTTCACTACGTAGTAGTTCTCGTCCTCGCAGCGCATCAGATGCGATTGCGCGCCGCCGCGCATTCTCCTGATATGTTCGATGGCCAGCGGCATGTACCGTTATGCTAGCCACCGTTTTCCCGCGTCGCAAGAAAAACATTTTCAATTCGGGAATTCCCACCCATTCCCGCGTTTCTCAAGCGTTTGACACGGATTCTCTTGCTGGCTGCTGAAGAGCTCCGCGTTCGTCTCCTGTCTCGAAAATGACTGCTTCAGTCTGTCAGACCTTTAATCCAATCCAACGCATCAGCTCCAGCGCATTGCTCCTCGGCACCACGCCGTCTCTCAACTTGTAGTCGAAAGTCATCTCTCCGCCCGCGATCTGATCCTCGAAGTGAACGTTGCGTATCGAGCCATCGAGCGATGCCGCGATTTCCGTCAGCGCCAAATCGTGCGTAGTGACCATGCCGATCGCCTTGCGATCAACGAGCGAACGCAGCAAAGCTTGCGCGCCGATTTGCCGGTCGTGCGAATTCGTCCCTTCGAGCAATTCATCGAAGAGAAACAACAGCGGCGTTTTTTCATCCGCCAGCGTGAATACCTGTCGTATGCGCAGAATTTCCGTGTAAAAGTTCGACCGCCCTTCCTGCAGAGAATCCGTGCTGCGAATTCGCGTTCCCAGCGCCAGCGGCGACAATTGCAGCGACTTCCCGCGGATCGGCGCGCCCGCCATGGCCAGCACCAAGTTGACTCCGACAGTGCGCAGCAGTGTGCTTTTTCCTGACATGTTAGATCCACTCACCAGCAACACGCGCGTTTTCTCGTCCAGTCGCACGGAATTCCGCACACATCGCGCCGCGGCGATCAGCGGATGCCCCAGTTCTTTTCCCGCAAAATGCGCATCCGCGTTTTCCGCTTCCGCGATTTCAGGAAACGGATCGTCCGGATGCTCATACGCGTAGGCCGCAAGCGACAGCAGCGCCTCCATCTCGCCTACTGCGTCAATCCAAACGCGCACGCGCCGTCCCCATCGACGCCGCCACGCCTCCGCAACAAAGCCCAGCTGCAACGAGTAGAGAACCGGCAATTCGATCAACTTCATGAAATAGCTGTCGCGCGCATCAATCCACGTGACCATGTGCGCCAGTCGTCGCATCGCGTGCGAAGCCCGTTCGGCGCCGCCCGCTTTCAGTTCCTCCTGCAAACGCCGCAGCCGCGAAGAAGAAAATGGCTCGCCCTCGATACGTGCCAAAATCTCAGCGAAGAGCGTCAAGCCATCTTCATTGCACTGAAAGCCTTTCATCGCGGCGTCGGCTCGTTTCTTGAACCACGCGTACACGCCCAAGTTCACGAGCAGCGCGATGAGGAAGGGAAGGACTTCGCCCGTTATCACCCACGCAACAATCGTTGCAACGCAGGCAATCGCGAGTGCCGCGACGAGGCCTCGCACAAATGAGTTTGTTAGTTCCGCCGTGCCCTCCGCCCACGCCGCCAGCCCCGCTGGATTCAGTTCCGCACGCAGACCTTCGCCTTTCAACGCCACGTCCTCGCGTAAATCGATTTTTTCGCGCAGTTCCGCGATGAGTTCGTGTCTTTCGTGAATCGCGGCGACCGTCGACGGCGCCAACAGCCAATGCGCCAACCACTCTTCGCCCATTGCGGTTCGCGCGGAACAGAGCAACTGAAACAATCCCCCGGTTCCAAATAGATCGAGATCGTCGGCGTAAATGTGTTTCGCATCGCGGAATCGCTCGCCCGCCTCGCCTGTTCCAGCCCAGCGGTCCTCGATCCGCGAAAGCCCACGCTCGTAAAACGACGCCGCTCGCTCCGCCCGCGTGCGCGCCCGAATCACAAGCTCATGCCACACGGCGAGCGCGCCGTAAGCCGCCACGGGAAGAATCATCCAGTAGTCCGATACGGTATTTTTTATGAGCGAGAACCAAGCGAGGACGAGTCCTGCGACAATGACCAATAGCTTGACGTTCCCGATGCGCAGATGCACGCGCTCGCGTTCGGCGCGAACCTTCAGCCGCGCTTCGCGACGCTGCGTATATTCATCCGCTGGCGAGTTCAGTCGTGTCTCCCGCGTGAAACCGCACTAGTTTACATCGCGATACTGCCAGCCAGCGCGCGGAAGCGGGCGCTGATGCTCAATCGAAAAAGGTGCGAAACCACCGCAGCCGATAATGAGCACGCACCCGTTCCGCAGCATCCGCCAAAGATTCTCCGTCTCCAATGGGGCGTGAGTTTTCCCGGGCTAGTCAGGTTCTTGAGTAACTATGTGAATGTCGACGGCTGGGGCATGGCGGAGGAACCGATTTATGGCATTCATGTAGAGGAGTTTTCGCCATCCTTCGACAGCTGACCTTCCGAAAATTACTTGTGTGATGTGCTTTTCGCGGACAAAAGCGGCGGTTGCATCAGCAACGCCGCCGCCCTTTAGACAGGCGATTTTGGCTCCCAGACTCCCTGCAAATTGAATATTCGCGTCCAGAGTTTTCTGCTCTTGTTCATTCGTGTCCTCTCCCGTGTCTACGTGAACCGCATACAAGTCAGCGTCCATCCGGCGAGCCATTCGCGCGGCGCGGGCAATTAGGTATTGCGCTCTGGGGTTGGAGCTGATGCATACAGCAATCCGCTCACGGACGGGCCAGCTTTCCTGGATATCCTTCAACTCCATGTAGGATTCCAGGCTACGATCCACTTGCTCGGCCACTTGCCGCAGGGCCAGTTCGCGAAGAGCGATCAGGTTGCCGCGGCGGAAGAAATTCTTCAGTGCCTGCTCCACTTTTTCGCGGCCATAAACGTCGCCGCGGCTCATGCGGTTTTGCAGCGCTTCGGGAGTCAAGTCCACCATGACGGTTTCCGTGGCGACCTGGAGCAACCAATCGGGCACCGTTTCGCGCACTGTGACTCCGGTGATCGAACGCACGGTGGGAGCGATGCTTTCCACGTGCTGAATGTTCACGGTGGAGAGAACATCCAGTTTTGCATCGAGGAGTTCGAGGACGTCTTCATAGCGCTTACGATGTTTGCTGCCGGGGATGTTCGTATGAGCCAGTTCGTCAACGACCACCACTTGCGGATGGCGGGCGATAATTGCGTCCACGTCCATTTCCTCGAAAACAGTGCCTTTGTATTCGAGCTTTTGCCGCGGGACGGTTTCCAGTTGCGCCGCCAACTCACCGATGGACTTGCGCCCATGTGTTTCCACGACGCCGACAACCACATCCTCACCGCGGCTGTGCCGCCGAATTGCCTCGCTCAACATGCTGTAGGTCTTGCCGACGCCAGGAGCGTAGCCGAGGAAAAGCTTCAGGCTGCCCTTTGTTTTTTCTTGTGGCGACGCTTCCGCGAGCCACTGCTCAGGAGTCTTCGGCATGTGGGGTATTCTCTTCTACAGGCTCTGGAAATGCTACGCTAGAATGCCCTCGTGAAAAAGCCTTGGCAAACTCGCATCTGGCGGCTCATCGTGGCGATCGGCATTTCGCTGGCAATCACGATTGTACTCAATGCGCTGCACGTCAATGCCACCACCGTCGCGTTAACCTATCTGCTGGCGATTTTGATAGTTTCGACAGCCTGGGGACTCGCTGTCGCGGTAGTGATGTCCGTGACGTCTGTCCTGGCGTTCAATTTCTACTTCCTGCCTCCGGTGGGCACGTTCACCATCGCAGACCCACAGAATTGGATTGCACTGTTCGCGTTTCTGTCCGTCTCCGTCATTGCAAGTCACCTTTCTTCTCGCGCCCGGCAACGGACGGAAGACGCTTTTGCCAGACGGCGCGAAATTGAGAGGCTCTACAAGTTCAGCCAGCAACTGCTGGTGACCGGCAACGTCATCGAATTGCTGAACCGAATTCCATCGCAAATCGTGAACATCTTTGAGATGGGCGCTGCCGCCTTGTTTCTTGCCGACAAGCAAAAAGTATATCGTTCCGGCCCTGCCATTCCGCAGCTTGAACTCGAGACACTGAAAGCCGTGGTCGCCAGGGATGAACCCGAGATTGATTCAGCGAACAGTCTTTGTCTGATTCCAGTCCGCCTGGGCGTGCGGACCATTGGCAGTCTGGGCGTTTCGGGCCCGGTTCTCTCGCGGCAGACGCTCGAAGCTTTGGGAAATCTCGTCGCCATCGCCATGGAGCGGGCGCGGGCCGTCGAGCAACTCGGGCAAACGGAAGCGACCCGAGAGGGAGAGCGTCTGCGCACGGCATTGCTCGATGCTGTCACACATGAATTGCGAACGCCGCTTACTTCGATCAAGGCTTCCGTGACAAGTCTGCTGTCGAATTCCGAGTTGAGCCCATTACAGCGGAAAGAGCTCCTGACGATCATCAATGAAGAGAGCGATCGCCTGAACCGTCTTGTGGGAGAAGCGGCGGAAATGAGCAGCCTGGACGCCGGCGTGGAACTTAGGCTGGAACCACATTCGATTGATGAACTCATAGGCGATGCTCTGGAGCAGTGCAAAAGCGCGCTCGGCAACCGCGAGGTTCGGGTGAAAGTTCCCCCCAATCTGCCGCGCGTGCGGATTGATCTGCCTCGAGCCAAAGAGGTGCTCGTGCATCTCCTGGACAACGCGCGTCAATATTCACCGCAGGGTCAGCCCATAACGATCAGTTCGGAATTGAACGGCGATTTTGTGGTCACAAGTGTCGCCGACCGCGGCGCTGGAATCGACGATCCAGAGCGGAGCCTTATTTTTGAAAAGTTTTATCGCGGAAAAGATCAGCGTTATCTCGTGCAAGGAACCGGCATGGGGCTTCCCATCGCGAAGGCGATCGTCGAGGCTCACGGTGGCTCGATCAGCGTAACCAGCCAGCTCGAGCACGGCTCCGTGTTTTCGTTTTCCCTGCCTGTCGAACACAAGAAAACGGGAGCGCAATGAAATCCGGTGTCATTCTCGTGGTTGACGATGAACCGCAGATTCGGCGTGTAATGCGCACCACTTTATCCGCTGCGGGCTACACGATCGTCGAGGCGCACACAGGGGAAGAAGCTCTCGAACAAATCCGCAATGAGCGTCCCGACCTGCTTCTCTTGGATATGAACATGCCTGGACTAGGAGGTTTGGAAACCTGCCGCGAAATCCGCCGTACCAGTGACATCCCCATCATCATGCTAACCGTGCGAAATGCCGAACGAGACAAGGTGATGGCGCTCGATGCCGGCGCGGACGATTACGTGGTGAAACCGTTCGCCACGCAAGAGCTCCTGGCGCGCATCCGGGCGGCCTTGCGCCGGTCGCCCAGCAGCGAGCCAATGCCTTCTTTCGTTTCAAAGGACTTGCGCATCGATTTCGAACGGCGCAACGTCGCCGTGCAGGAGCGGTCAGTCCGGCTCACGCCGAAGGAATTCGACATTCTCCGGTTGCTCGTCGCAAATGCAGGAAAAGCGGTGCCGCACCGAACTCTGCTGCAGACCGTATGGGGCCCTGACTATGGCGAAGAAACGGAATACCTGCGAGTTTTTATCAACCAATTGCGCAAGAAGATTGAGCCTGATCCGCGCCGTCCGCGCTACATTCGAACTGAACCGTGGGTCGGCTATCGTTTCGAAGCATCGAATGAAGAATAATTCGAGAGAAATGACAATGAGGAATAAGCGCGCTCAGTGCTTTGCGCTGGATGCGTCCAAGTTCAAATTCAATTCCAGGACGTTGACTCTGGCTTCTCCGAGAAAACCAAATTGACGCTGCTCGGTGTGTTTCCTAACTAACGCGCGAACGGCGTCTTGATTCATTCCGCGCTCGCGCGCGACGCGCGGAATCTGGAACTCCGCGGCCGCGGGAGAAATGTCCGGGTCGAGGCCAGAACCGGAAGCCGTTACCAAATCGATTGGTACGGGGCCATTTGGATTTTCGTGATGGAGCTTTTCTAGTTCGGCTTGGACGTGATCGAGCAAGATTTTGTTCGTCGGGCCGAGATTAAGACTGCCAGATGCCCCGCCGTCGTAGCCAGCCGCACCAGCCTCGGATGGCCGCGAATGAAAATATCCAGGAGCTGTGAACGGCTGTCCGAGCAATTTCGAACCGATCAATTGGCCGCGCGCGTGAATGAGCTCTCCATTTGCCTGGCGCGGAAACATCAATTGTGCAAGCGCCGTTATGACGAGCGGATAAATAATTCCCAGAAGTACGGTGGTCGCGAGTGTCATCCACAGCGAAATCAAGAGATTTTTTTTCATACGCTCCTCACGCAAGCCCAATGTGGGTAATGATCAAGTCAATCAATTTGATTCCCAGGAATGGCACAATCACCCCGCCCAGTCCGTAGATCAGCAAGTTGCGGCGCAGCAAGGCTTCCGCGCCAATCGGACGATATCGAACGCCACGCAGCGCCAGGGGCACGAGCACAATAATAATCAGCGCATTGAAGATCACAGCCGACAGGACAGCCGACTCCGGGGTCCTTAATCCCATAATATTGAGGACGCGGAGAACTGGAAACGCGCCCGCGAACATCGCTGGGATGATGGCGAAATACTTCGCAACGTCGTTTGCCACTGAAAAAGTGGTAAGCGAACCTCGCGTGATCAGTAGTTGCTTGCCGATCTCGACGATCTCGATCAACTTCGTGGGGTTTGAGTCAAGGTCCACCATGTTGCCCGCTTCTTTGGCGGCTTGCGTCCCGGCGTTCATGGCCACGCCCACGTCTGCTTGGGCCAGCGCCGGAGCATCGTTCGTTCCATCGCCCGTCATGGCGACTAGTTTCCCTTTGGCTTGTTCCCTGCGGATGAGCGCCAGCTTGTCTTCCGGTTTCGCTTGAGCAAGGAAATCGTCCACGCCTGCTTCACGAGCGATTGCCGCGGCGGTCAGGGGATTGTCTCCCGTGATCATTACGGTGCGGATTCCCATGGCACGCAATTGATCGAATCGCTCCCGCATGCCGCCCTTCACGATGTCTTTAAGATAAATCGCGCCCAGAACGCGGCGATCCTCCGCAACCAGAAGAGGCGTGCCGCCTGCGTTTGCAATCGTTTTTACCGCCTCATCTATCTCCGTGGGAACACGGTTGCCATTCTGCGAAACGTACTGTGCGATGGCGTCGGGCGCGCCCTTCCGAATTTCGCGGCCGTCAAGGTCGACCCCCGACATCCTGGTCTGCGCCGAAAAAGGGATGAAAACCGCCCCGCTGCGCGAGAGCACACGCCCCCGCAAATTGTATTTCTGCTTCGCCAGCACCACGATCGAGCGTCCTTCAGGCGTTTCATCGGCGAGCGATGCCAGTTGTGCTGCGTCTGCAAGAACCGCCTCGGAGATCCCCGACGCCGCAACGAATTCTGTTGCCTGACGGTTGCCGAGCGTAATGGTGCCTGTCTTATCGAGCAACAAAGTGTCAATGTCGCCTGCCGCCTCCACCGCACGCCCCGACATTGCCAGCACGTTTCGTTGCACGACGCGATCCATTCCGGCAATACCGATTGCCGAGAGCAGCCCGCCAATTGTTGTGGGAATCAGGCAGACCAGCAGCGCAATCAGAACGAAAACCGACTGGGGCGAGCCTGAATAAATCGCCATAGGTTGCAGCGTGACCACCGCGAGCAGAAAAATAATCGTCAATCCGGCAAGGAGGATGTTGAGCGCAATTTCATTCGGCGTTTTCTGCCGAGACGCGCCTTCCACCAGCTTGATCATCCGGTCGAGGAAGGTTTCTCCCGGATTCGACATAATCTTTATCTTTATTTCGTCGGAGAGCACACGCGTTCCGCCAGTCACCGCGGAACGGTCCCCGCCAGATTCGCGGATTACAGGCGCGGATTCTCCCGTAATCGCGGACTCGTCCACCGATGCGACGCCCTCAATTACTTCGCCGTCGCCGGGGATAAATTCCCCAGCCTTCACGATGACGATATCGCCCGAACGGAGTTTTGAACCTGCCACTGTTTCGATGCATCCATTCTGGTTGATTCGGTGCGCCACGGTTTCTAAACGTGCCTTGCGCAGGGTGTCCGCTTGCGCTTTGCCTCGGCCTTCGGCCATTGCCTCGGCGAAGTTCGCAAAAAGAATGGTGAACCAGAGCCAGATGGTGATCTGCAGCGAAAAACCAAATTCAGCCGTATGCAGAATTGCCGGGCGAAAGAGTTCCACCGTGGTGACAACCGCGCCGACCTCAACCACGAACATAACCGGATTTTTTGTCAGCGTGCGCGGATTTAGTTTCAGAATGCAGTCTCGGACCGCTCCACCGACGATTTCCATCGTCCACAGTGACTTCCTTTTGGAATTCGATAGCTCGCTCATCGGGACCTCAGAATACCTTTCCGGTGTTCATCAGCAGGTGCTCCAGGATCGGGCCCAAGCTAAGTGCGGGAAAGAAAGTAAGTGCACCCACCACCAAAATTACTGAAATCAGGAGCGCGATGAAGAGTGGCGTCGTCACCGGAAACGTCCCCACGGATGCTGGCACCAGCTTTTTTCTCGCCAGGCTTCCTGCAATCGCCATAATCGGAATCACAGAGATGAAGCGGCCAAAAAGGGTTGCGAAACCGGTCGTCGTGTTGTACCAGACTGAATTCCAATTGCCTCCGGCAAAAGCCGAACCGTTATTGCCGGTGGCTGACGTATAGGCGTACAGAATTTGAGATAGACCGTGGGGTCCCGGGTTCGTAATACCCGCGACGCCGAACTTTGAAATCACAGCGATTGCCGTGAACACCAGAATCGTCAGGGAGAAAATCAACACCGAGAGCATCGCCATTTTCACATCGTAACTTTCGATTTTCTTTCCGAGATATTCCGGTGTCCTGCCAACCATCAAGCCCGCGATGAATACCGCCAGTATGATGAAGATGATCATTCCGTACAGTCCGGAGCCGACGCCGCCGAATACCACCTCACCCAGCATGATGTTGATCAGCGGCACCATTCCGCCGAGTGGCGTGAACGAATCGTGCATCGAATTCACCGCGCCGCAGCTTGCGTCCGTCGTGACCACCGCGTAGAGTGCCGAGTCCGCAATGCCAAAGCGCACTTCTTTGCCTTCCATGTTTCCGCTTGGCTGGATCGTGCTGGAACCGGAATGCATGCCAAGGAGGAGCAGATTTCCCCTGGCTTCTGCCGGATACAAAACAGCCACGCCTGCGAGGAAGAGGATGGCCATTGCGGACCAGACCGCCCATCCGTGACGCCGCGAACCCGTCATGCGGCCGAGCGTGTAGGTTAATCCCGATGGGATGGCAAAAATCAGAATGAGTTGCAGGAAATTCGTGAACGGCGTGGGATTTTCGAACGGATGCGCACTGTTAGCGTTGAAGAAGCCACCGCCATTCGTGCCGAAGATCTTGATCGCTTCCTGTGAGGCGACGGGGCCTTGCGCGATCACTTGGTCGGTGACTTTTTGCGTGGTCGTCTTGCCATCGCTGCCTGTCTGCTGAACCGCTTGAGGATTCACCAAGTGGGCGGTGTCATAAGGCTTCAAATTCTGAATCACTCCCTGAGAAACAAAAACCATCGAAACAATCAGGCAGGCCGGAAGCAACACCCACAGAAGGCAGCGGGTTAGATCCACCCAGAAATTTCCGATCGTTTCGGACTCGCGCCGCGCAATACCACGAATCAGCGCAACCGCGAGCGCGATCCCCGTCGCGGCAGAAATGAAGTTATGGTAAGCGAGTCCTGCCATCTGCGTGAAATAACTCATCGTGCTTTCGGGGACGTAGGACTGCCAATTCGTGTTCGTTGTGAACGATGCAGCCGTGTTGAAGGCAAGATCCGGTGCGACCGCGGCAAGTTTTTGCGGATTCCAGGGCAGCCAGAGCTGGGCGCGCTGGATTAGATAGAGCAGCAGCATCGAAACAGCGCTGAAGAGCAGCATCGCGAGCGTGTATTCGGTCCAGCGCATTTCGCGCTTTTCGTCAACGCCAGCGACACGGTAAATCAACCGCTCGATGGGACGCGCGACCGGATCAAGAAACGTTTTCTCCCCGGAGAATACGCGCGCCATGAAGACGCCCAGCGGTTTCGTCACAGCCAGAACAATCAATAAAAAAAGGCCGATTTGCAGCCACCCGTTCGCCGTCATGCTCAGAACCGCTCCGGCCAGAGCAGCGCCGCCAGCAGATAACCGAGCAGCAGCACGCAGACTCCCAACAAAATTACATTCCCACTCATCGATCTAACTCCCTACTTCAGCCGGTCACAACCGCGGACGTATGAGATCGATACGATGAAGAAAATCAACGTACCCACGATAAAAATTGCATCCTTCATTGCTTGGTCTCCCGTATTAAAAGTGAATCAGAACTTCACAAGGATGGCCAGGTTCAGCCGATTCTCGGCTTTGCGCAAGTCTGGGGACCACAGCCCAAGTGCCCCGCAACTCCCGGCTACTGCGGCCGATCCATTCGAGCAAACGAACGTGGCCGGGTTCCCGTTGTTGCCGCCCGGCGGCGTCACGCCACCCGGGCCGGCAAAGTACGGCACATTCGCCCCTCGGTGATCGAATTCCCACCGGAACGTAATGTACTGCTTGGGCATGTAGTCGAATGTTGCGGAGGCGTCCCAGGCTTTGAACGGGTCTCCGGGATTGCCAGTGAAGTACGGTGATCCGGTCACTGCTGTCGCGCCATTAATCGGTGGCAACAGCACAAGGTAACGTCCGGGATTGTTGATCTGCCCGCCGCCCACCGTAAATCCGTATTTGTCTTTGTCGAACCAAAAGCGGTTGTAGATCATGTAGCCCAAGAAGCTCTGCTTCGGCCCGCCCTTCCCGCCGTGACAGGTTACTCCGCCGCCATACTCGCATCCCGCGTCGCCAGTCAGCGAAAATGCGGCTTTATCCAGAGTCTTCTCCGGCTGATCGTAATACTTCACCTCCACGCTGTCGTCTGTGTGGAGGCGCGAGCGCCCCGGAGCGCCGAGCGTGTCCGTGCCCATGCCGTAATTGTTGAAGACGAACGAGAGCCATCCGGTCGGGCGATATGCGATTTGGCCGCCGAGGCCGGGGAACTTGTTGAATCGGCCGTACGACTGCCATCCGTTGATGAACCACGGCTCGATTTTCAACTTATCCGTAGGAAAAATTTGGACGCGAAGTCCATTGAAGAACCACGGCGTATTGGAAGAAACGTAGGAAGGCTGATAGGCCCAGTTGTCATAATTGTAGTAACTGAAAAGCCCGATATAAGACATGAAGATGCCTGCATCCACGTTGATTCCGTGCATTACGTCAAAGTGATAGCCGCCGTACGCTTCGGAAAGATAACGATAAGCGTTGGAAAGATCCCACTGTCCGCGCGCGGGGCTCGCATCGTTCCGCGGAGTCATCGTCGAATACAGCCCGAATTGCGTCATCAGTCTGCCGCGCACGTTTTCATAATGGAAGTCACCGCCAATGCCCAATTGCTGGATCTGAATTTCCTGCGTGCGGCCGCTTTCCGACGAACCGACCAGCGTGTCATCCTTCGGATGGTTGAAATCGTAGATGTAGGAAACGTCGGCGCGAAACTCGGGAGTGAACAGCTTGGTGTCGAGAGGCGTGTCCTTCTCGCGTGAGTTTCCATTCAGCCAGCTAAAATCGGCGAACGCAAACGGCTCCGATGCAGGTTTTTTTTCAGCCTTGGCGGCCACAGATACCGATTCTTGCGCTGTTGGCATTGCTGACGACGATTCCTCTTTCGCATCAGCCGTCACCACAGGATCAAGCGCCGTCTGCGCAGGCGCATCGCTACTCGATGCCGTTTCCACATTTCCTTCCGCCGCGTCCGCAGCAACCGTATCGTCCGTCACCTGCACGGGCAGCCTTACAGCTGTCGCTTCGCGCGCTTTCGACTGTTGTTCTTTCGCGTCCGTTTTTTTCAGTTCTGCTTCCAGCTCATCGATGCGTTTTTTCATCGCATCAAGCTCGTGGAGAATGGCAGTTCGTTTGTCCGATACGCTAGAAGGCGGCCCTGCGGGAGCCGTCGAACTGGCACTCTGCGCAAGACATGGCGTGTACCACACGGTTGCAAGCGCCACACAAAGCGTCACCTGTGCCACGCGACCGATTCGAAGTTCGAACATGACAAACCTTCCTTTGCGCCCGGGTGTCAGCGCCTGTGGCTTCCGTCACGACAGAACTGAACAAATGTGTAAGCTAGAAAAGCGATTCCGGCTATGACGACACCGATGAATACCAAAGTTGAAACGGCCGTCGTTGTCATTTGCCATACTCTTGTCACAACATTGCGAAACGGTAACTAATCAGGAGTTAGGAAGTCATAAGCAACGCGTAAAGATTCTGTAAGGTTTCCAGATGCGGCGTAATGGTCTGTTTTCGCAGTGCGGGACAGGATCAACGCAGCAACCAAAGAGCGGACTGTCACAAAATCGCGTCCTAAGCTACAATGCAGCAAGAAGTTAGTTTCGGAGAGGTGGCCGAGAGGCTGAAGGCGGCGGTTTGCTAAACCGTTGTAGGGACAAAATCCCTACCGGGGGTTCGAATCCCCCCCTCTCCGCCAGAATTTTTCATCCGTTTCGTCTCTTTGCAATGGGGAGCCCTTCTTGCAATCGAAGACCCTTGCGGAAATCGAAGCATACGTCCGAGCGTTCGCAGACGAGAGGTAGTGAATTCGTTCGCAAAATTTCGCTGGAGTGAATCCGATGGCAGAACCGACCAAAGAAGAGTTGATGGCGCGCATCGCCGAACTCGAAAAGCAATCCGCATCGAAAACGGCCGGCGGATTGCAATTCAAGATAGGAGAAAAAGGCGGGGTCAGCGTTTACGGGCTCGGCCGCTTTCCCGTGACACTTTATTACGAACAGTGGGTGCGCCTGCTCAACTCAGCCGATGAACTCCGCTCTTTTCTCGAAGAAAACAAGAACAAGCTGAAATTGAGAAATCCAAGTTAACCAGACGCCCCGCTGTCCCGCTGAACTGTTAGTTTACTTTCCGCACGACTCGCTGACCATCTTCAGGTGCGTCACCGTCAGGTGGCCGTGTTCCGAGTTGTCCTTCTTGATGTCGGCATCAGCAGCGGCGTCTTTCGCGTCTTCTTTCATATTGTGCGCCATCGCATTCCGAACCACGCCGGTGAGGGTGACTGTGTGACCCACGTGTTTCGCAAGAGCGACGCGGCTGCTGCGAACTTCCCACGTGCTCCCATTTTCGCCCGTCAGGGTGAATTCACCGGAGCCTTCGCCCTGCGACAGGCAGCCCGTGATTGTTCGGACGTCCGACTTGGACTTCTGAGCATTATTATTATTGCCGCGGGCGAACCCTACGGAAGCAGTCAACCCCGCGAGTGCGATGCAAAGTGCAAGTTTCTTCAGTTTCATTTCTCTCTCCTCCTCAGGAGCAACTTAAAAGTCAATATCTGCAAAACAGTTCCCGAACTACTTCGCCGCGGGTCTTCGGGCGAACCCAGCGATCAGCGACACGAGGAACAAAATCAGGAACAAGTAAAACAACAACTTCGCGATTCCTGCCGCTGCCACCATAAGACCCGCGAAGCCCAGAATCCCGGCAATGATTGCGATAATGAGAAAAACAATCGCCCACCGCAGCATTTGCTAGCGCCGGCCCTTCGAACGCGTTTTCGACCGCGCGCTCGAACGCGCACGTTTGCGCGATTTGGCCGCAGGACGCGATGAGCGTTTCTTGCGCGGCGTGGCACGGCTCTTGCGTGCACGCTTCGGCTTTGTTTGGCTCGCGATTCTTCCGGCAACGTTCCCCAGCGTAGCTCCTACCGTCCGCGCCACATCGAACAGAATTCCTTCTTCCTTTTGTGCATTGCCATGCACGGAACTTTCCGCCATTTCATCCTCCCGTAACCTTTAATTCCACTTCAAGCAAGGGCGCTTTGCGCCCGCGCTCACAACCGGCCAGCCAAGAAAAGAACCAAGATAATTATGAGAACTAGCCCCAAGCCTCCGCTCGGGAAGTAACCCCACGACCTGCTATGCGGCCAAGTCGGAAGACTACCTATCAGCGCAATGATCAAGATGATGGCCAAAATAAAAAGCATGCTTGTGTTCCTCCTCGTCCCATCAAATCACTCTTGAGGCATCGGTCCGAACCCTTGCCCGCTTTCTATGCAATTTTGGGGGCCCACTTCAACCACCAGGCAGGTAGTCCAGCTCAGTTCTGGCTTCTTTACGCGCCTCTATGCGGCGGCTTCGCAAAAGCGCTCTCAGCCGACCGCACAGTATCCCGGAGACCATACGCTGCCCTCAACCGGGGGTCTATCGGTGAAAAGCCTTATACTGAGAAGTCATGGCCTGTAGCATTCAGAGGATGAGATGGCCCCACGGAAACGCATCCGCCGGATGTTCAATTCTGCGCATTGCGGCCTGTACGCAAAATCCTCTATAATTCAGACGTAAACGATAATGTTTCGGGAGCCTTGCGAAAAAAACCTACATCGGGTCGAAAAGCCCAGCTAATTCGGGGCTCCCATTCACGCACAAAGAAGAACAAGATGGCCGACATTGCCGAGCGACTCAAAAAAAAGCTCCAGGAAGAAATCGCGCTACTCGATCATGAGCTGCACACTGACTTGCCCAAAGAGCTGATGAAGGCGCGCGCGCACGGCGATCTCAAGGAGAACGCCGAATATAAGTACGCCAAGGAGCGCCAATCGTTCGTTTCAGCCAGGCTCGGCCAATTGCATGCGCGCATGGCGGAGATTTCCATGCTCAACCTTGAGAATCTTCCGCGAGATCGCGCCGCATACGGCTCCACGGTCCGCTTGCTCGACATCAAAAAATCGCAGGAAACGGAATACAAACTCGTTACCGCCGAGGAAGCAGACGCTGCCAAGGGGATGATTTCCACTTCCTCACCGATCGGTCGCGCGCTTCTCGGCAAAAAGGCCGGCGACGAAGTTCAGGTTCAAACCCCGGCAGGCGTCAAGGAATTTGAGGTCGTGCATCTCTTGACGATCCATGATGATGTATAAGTGTAAATAGGAGAACTCCTAAGAACGCGTGAGCGCCGCCAACATGCGCATCGAAACTCTCGGCCGGCCCTTCCGTTGGTTGCTCGACCGGGCAGCCGCCATTCTGGATAAGGCCCGCGTTCCCGCAAGTTTGTTGACGCTGGCTGGCTTCGCGTGCTGCCTTGTCGCTGGAGTTTTTTTTGGCACTGGCCGCTTCACGACGGCCGGGCTTGTGATGATTCCCGCCGCGTTGTGCGATTTGCTGGCGCGGCCTCTCGCGCACCGCCAGCCGCGCATCGATTTCTTCGGCTCGTTCCTCAAGTCTGTACTGCACCGTTACGCCGATCTCGCAATATTTCTAGGGCTGCTGGTCTACTACGCCACCGTGAATCGTTTCCTGTACGCGCTTGTCACCGGCTTCGCAATGGCCGGAGCGGTGATGGTCAGCTACTCACAAGCCCGCGCAGAGTCTCTTATCGAACGCTGTCGCGTCGGTTTCTGGGAACGGCCGGAACGCCTTGGGCTGATCATTCTCGGCGCGGTTGTGAATCGCGTGCCCATAGCGCTGTTTATTCTGGCTATCGGACCGAATCTCACCGTGATTCATCGCATCTGGCACACGTGGAATCAAACCGAAGGACAGCGCCGCGCGGCTGGTCAGGAACTCGCGGACGCGCCACTGCCAGCTGTTTCGCAACCGCAACAGACCGCTCTGCCTTTTTCCGCATCGCCGCTTGAACCTCGCGCCGCAAAGCGGGGCGCATGAGGATACACGGCCCGCTGGCGCTCGTCGGCATTCTCGTGATCCTCGCGGGATTTCACCTGCTCTGGCAATCGCGTCGCGAGATTTTCTTCTGGCTCGAGACTTATGTGAAAATTTTCCGCGCTGCGCTCAATCAACCGCGGCATGAATTTCAAGCGCCCAAGCTTTCGCGATTCGGC
The DNA here is from genome assembly GCA_035696585.1 of Candidatus Acidiferrales bacterium. Lineage (GTDB taxonomy): Bacteria > Acidobacteriota > Terriglobia > Acidiferrales > UBA7541 > DAHUXN01. The sequence goes on from DASRQP010000194.1 coordinate 19,970, forward strand.
GTCGGCCGCGAGCATGTTTTGCGTTTGCTCCTTGGCTTGAGCCTCATGGTTGTGGTCGGTCCAGTGCTCATTTTCCTAGGTCTCGCGTTCTGACGTGAATTCCCCGAAATTCTCCCTGATTGTTCATGGTGGCGCATGGGACATTCCCGCCGCCGCGATTCCCGATTGCCACGTCGGAATTCGCCGCGCTCTGGAGGCGGGCCGCGAAATCCTCGCGCGCGGTGGCGCGGCCATGGACGCGGTCGAAGCCGCCATCATTGTGCTCGAAGACGACGTGACATTCGACGCTGGCACCGGCGCGCACTTGAATCGCGATGGGCGCGTTCAACTCGATGCCATCATCATGGACGGCGCAAGCCTCAAGGCTGGCGCTGTAGCCGCCGTCGAACGCATCAAGAATCCCATTCGCCTCGCGCGCAAGATTCTCGAATCGAGCGAGCATATGATGCTCGCTGGCGCGGGCGCGGAGTTGTTCGCGCAGGAAAACGGCATCGCTCTGTGCGATCCTTCTGAGTTAGTCATTGATCGCGAACGCTTGGCTTGGCGGCGTTGCCGGGAAGGGAATCACTCTTCCGAATTTCACTTCGGTCACAAGCACGGCACGGTCGGCGCTGTTGCGCGCGATATGCACGGGCAAATCGTCGCGGCCACCTCTACCGGAGGGACGTGCTGCAAATTTCCGGGACGCGTGGGCGATTCGCCCCTCATCGGGTGCGGTTGTTACGCCGATGCGGAAGCGGGCGGTATCTCATGCACCGGCCACGGTGAAGCAATTATGAAAATCGTCATGGCAAAAACCGCAGCGGAAATGCTTCGCAATGGCTCCGCGCCAGAAGCCGCAGCCGATGAATGTATTCAGCTTCTTGCGCGCCGCACGCACGCCACCGGAGGTCTCATTCTTCTCGATCGCGCCGGGCGGCCAGCCGCCGCGTTTAACACTCCCAGCATGGCCCACGGCTACCTGCAACCCGATGGTAGCGTCTTCATCTCGCTCTGACGGCCGGCGCTTCTCTGAACATCTAACCGCTTGCCTTCCCAGCCGAACAGGAGTAAATAGAGAAATATAAGTTGAACTTCTGTCTTCTTAGGCCCGCGCGGCCCGGTCTTCTCCGGGTTCTACCACGCGCGGGCTTTCCTTTTATTTGCTAGCTGATTATCGTTTAACTGCGACGCGGAATTTTATCTGTGGCGTTGCGCAAAAAAACGCCGGACCGAAGGAGAGGACGGCCCGGCGTGAGGGCAAAACAGATAGCAGATTCTTGAGACTATGCTGCGTGGCTCGCGAAGCGGCGACGCAGCCCAAATCCAAGCGCCAGCAAACCCGTGCCGAACAGCGCAATCGTTCCCGGTTCCGGCGTGGGGGTCGTGAGCGAATCGAGAGTCACATTGCTTCCGCAAGGTGGCGGATTAAGGCTGGCACCGCACGGAGAGATTAAAACCAGAAATTGGTCATTGGCATTCAGGCTGATTGTCGAAGAGAAAACTTGTGCGCTTGTCGATCCGTCGTTGCCAACCCAGGCTTGCGTGTTCGTCAGCGTAAAGCTGCTGTTTAAAAACGGATCAGAGCCATATCCGAGAATCGCGTAAGCTTCTCCCGGCTGGACGCTCCCGAAACTCAGCGTCATCGACGTCGCGCCCAGATTAAACAGGCTGCTGACGTTCAGGCCGATAACGTAGTCGGCATTCGTGCCGTCAAACCCGATTTCGTTTTCTCCGTTCCCCTGACCCGCAAGGCCCAGACCTGTCTCACTTGGTCCGTCGCTCTTTGCAAAAAGATTCGTCGCGCTGCAATTGGAGAGTGTCGCGGAAGTCGTGGAATCGGTGGCTGAACATACGTAGCCGTTTGCGGTGATCGAAGCCCCGTGCGACGTGTAGCTCTGTGATGTGCCGAGGGCTGTGTCAGGTCCGCCAAAGTTGAAATTGAAACTCGCGCCGCTCGCGAATGCTGGCGCTGCTCCGAATAGCAGCATCGCCAAAGCCCATATTGCAAACCGTATCCTCATTTTCCTAGGGCCCCCTTTTGAAACATGCTCCAAGTCTGCCAGTATACTTGCAGCAGGTTACCAGCCAAAGGTCAGGTGCAGGAAAATAAGATAACTGTCTAGAAATGAATGTTTTAGAATGAATTCAGTCGGACGCCTGCATTATCCAGTGTGCAAAAGATATTCATTTTTCGGTACAGATTTTCGCACACCCCTACTGAAGCAGAGTCCATCCGAAGCACGATGGTCCCTGGGGATCGTCCCTATCCCGCGAATCCAACGCAAAAAAGCGCCGGGCCGAAGGAGAGGACGGCCCGGCACCAAGGCAAAGCAGCCACAAAGCGAATCTAAGACTACACTGAGTCCGAAGCAAACCGCCGGCGCAGCCCGAAACCGAACGCGAGCAAACCAGTTCCCAGAAGAGCCAGGGTTCCCGGTTCCGGCGTCGGTGAAGCCGCTAGCGAGCTAAGCAGGACGTCGTTTGAATACGCGCTGACACCCAAGTAAGGATCCTTGCTGTTCAGGTTTACCGTGAACGGGGTCTCGTCGAGCTGTCCGTCCTTTATGACGAGCGAGCCCGATGATCCCAAACTGCTGCCTTCCCAAATGTCATATCCTTCGCCGGACTGCACGCTCCCGATTTGCAGTGTCACGGAAGTGGCGCCTGCGTTAATCAGGTTCGTCAGGTCAAGCTGGACCATCTGGTTTGTCCCAATTTCGAAATCACTGGTTCCTGTCAATCCCAGTCCGTTTTCGTCGCCGCCCGAGGTCTTGCCGTAGAGATCGTTTCTGGAGCAGTTCGTCAGGGCCACGGTGATTCCGCCAGAACATGCGGAGAATCCATATGCCGTGATTGTCACGCTGTTCGACGTATACGGCTGCGAAACACCGAGCGCTCCGGCGGGCGTGGAGAAGTTGAAATTCACGCCACTTGCGAAAACCGGCGCCCCCGCAAAAAGCAGCGCGCCTAGAATCATTGTTGCAAACTTTGCCTTCATGACTAAAGCCTCCCTGGATTGTCATCCTACCCAGCTTGGCATCTTGCATGTGTCGCGCCAAACTGCCTATTTACATTCTTCTCTCAGGTTACTCATAAATAAGCAGTTACCGCCACGCACATTGCTACATTTACCTGAAAGGCGCAAAATTCTTCACTTTCCTGAACCATCGAGTTCCTGGCAGGAAACACAATCTGTCGCAATCGCTTGTTGAACTTCCGGGCGGGCGCTTGCAGCGGTTCATCATTGAAGACGCGACGAGCCATGTGCTAGCATCCGGCTTTCCGCAGGAGGCGAAACGGTTCTCCGATGCGCCTCGGACGCGTTTGCGCTCGCCGCTGTCCTCTCGGCCGTCCGGCCGCCGCTACAAAACTGCAATCTAATCGAGATTCTGCGCACGCTCCTCGCCTCAAACTGTTCCGCGCAATTCCATCTTCGCAGCCGTCCAGGCCTATAAATCCGGCTCTAAGGATTGAAAATATTCGATCCCTCGCCATCAGGCCCGGGATCTTCGAGGTGAATCATGAAAATCTATAACACGGAGAAAATTAGAAACGTGGGCATTGTAGGCCACGGCGACACGGGGAAAACGCAGCTCGTGTCGTCGATGCTGTTCACTGCGGGCATGACGCCGCGTCTCGGCAAAGTCACCGACGGTTCCACCGTCACTGACTGGGACGAGGAAGAAATCGCGCGAAAGATTTCCATTCACACTGGCCTCGCGTATGCCGAATGGGGCGCCGCCGAAAAAATCAAAATCAATTTCCTCGATACGCCCGGCTATTCCACTTTCATCAACGACACGAAAGCTTCGCTCATCGCCGCCGATGCCGCGCTGATTCTCGTCGACGCCGCGGCTGGCTGCCAGGTGGTCACCGAAAAAGTGTGGGACTACGCGACGGAATACGATCTGCCGCGTGCCTTCGTTATTAATTGGATGGACCGCGAACTCGCCAGCTTCGAGCGTGCCCTCGAATCCATTCAGCAGGTTTTCGGGCGCGGCGCTGTGCCCATTCAACTCCCTATCGGTGCCGAGAAAAATTTCAAAGGCGTGATCGACCTTGTGGCCATGAAGGCTCTCACCTATGCGCCCGATGGTGACGGCAAAGCGAAAGTCGAAGACATTCCCGCCGACATGGCCGAAGCCGCCAAGACCGCTCACGAAGTGTTGGTCGAAATGGTCGCGGAAATTGATGACGAGCTGATGCAGGAATTTTTCGACAAGGGCACGTTGCCGGTGGAAGATTTGAAGAAAGGCTTGCGCGAAGCTGTGCTCGAAAAGCGCATGTACCCCGTGCTCGTTAGTTCCGCGCTGCGTAACATCGGCAGCGACGCGATTCTCGATTTCATCGCCGAAACATTCCCGTCCGCTGCGGATCGCGGCAAGGCGCCTGCTTACAAAGAACCTGCGCGCAAGGGCGAAACCATTGAGCGCGCGATTAGCGACAAAGAGCCACTCTCTCTCTTCGTTTTCAAGACGATTGCCGACACGTTCGCCGGCCGCATCACTTATTTCAAGGTCGTCAGCGGCGTGCTGCACAACGACGCCAACGTCGCGAATTTCAATCGCAACACGGTCGAGCGTTTTCAACATCTCGAAATCCGGCAGGGGAAGACGGCCACGGCCATCAACGAATTGCATGCGGGCGACATTGGCACCATCGCAAAACTGAAAGACACGACCACTGGCGAAACCCTCGGCGACAAGTCCGCGCCGCTGTATTACCCGCCCGCGCATCTGCCGGAGCCTTCCATCACGTTTGCGATCGAGCCGAAAACGCGCGCCGACGAAGATCGCATCGGCGTGGCCATTCATCGCATTCTGGAAGAGGATCCCGCGCTTCGCTTCAGCCGCGACCCGCAAACGAAGGAATTCTTGCTCGCAGGTGCTGGCCAGCAGCACATCGAAGTAGTCGTCGCGAAACTGCGTAAGCGCTACCACGTTGACCTCGCGTTGCATCCGCCGAAAGTCGCCTATCGCGAAACGATTCGCGCCAAGGCCGATGCGGAAGGCAAGCACAAAAAGCAAACCGGCGGCCACGGTCAGTTCGGATTGTGCCGCATCAAGATGGAGCCGCTCCCGCGCGGCAGCGGTTTCGAATTCGTCGACGACGTTTTCGGCGGCGCGATTCCGAAGAATTGGATTCCATCAGTCGAAAAGGGAATTCGCGACGCGTCCGAACGCGGCTTCCTCGCCGGCTTTCCGGTCGTCGATTTTCGCGCCAGCCTTTACGACGGGAAATATCACGACGTCGATTCTTCCGACATGGCGTTCAAAATCGCCGGCGCGCTCGCGTTCAAGGAAGCGATGAAGCAGGCCAAGCCCGCGCTCCTCGAGCCCATCATGAAAGTGGAGGTTTACGCGCCCGATCAGTATTCTGGCGACATCATGGGAAATATCAGTTCGCGCCGCGGGCACATCAGCGGCAGCGAAACACGCGGGCAAAATGTGGTTGTGCGCGCGCAAGTTCCGTTCGCGGAGATGCTCAGCTACGCGAACGATTTGACGTCCATGACGCAGGGCCGCGCCAGTTATTCGATGGAATTTTCTCATTACGATTTCGTCCCCGCCGAAATCGCCCAGAAAATCATCGCCGCGCACAAACCCCACGCCGCCGAGGACGAAGAAGCCGCCTCCGCTTCGAACGGCCACTGAAGTATCGGCTGGCGGCTTTGTTCCTTTGCAGGGAACGGCAGTCGGGAGGGGTGCGACCATTGACCGGCCATTCATGGACAAGGGGAGGGGAATGCGGTCCTCAATCTTTTTTGTGTGCTCAACGCTGGCAAGTGCGGCATTCCA
>DASRQP010000195.1:0-2750 GCA_035696585.1 Candidatus Acidiferrales bacterium
GCAAGCCGCGAAAATGCTGGACACGGAAATTGATCGCCTTGACAGGGTGGTAAAAACATTCCTGGAATTCAGCCGTCCCGTCGAATTGGAACGTGAGGACGTAAATCTGCCCGAGCTGCTCGAGAGCGTTCTCGCCAGCGCCAAGCCCGGAATCACGCGGGCAGGCGTGACTCTGGTGAAAGAGATCCCCGCGTCCTTTCCTCTGATTGAATTGGATAAGAGACTGATCGAGCAGTCGATTCTCAACCTGGTGCTGAACGCGTGCGAGTGCATGACGGCCGGAGGGCGGCTAACAGTGACTCTGGACCGCATCGGTGACATGGCGGAAATTCGCGTGGGTGATACGGGACCCGGTATTGCGCCCGAAAATCGCGCGAAAATCTTTCAGCTCTTTTTTACCACTCGAAAAGGCGGGACTGGGCTTGGACTTGCGAACACATTCCGATTTGTGCAATTGCACAACGGTTCGATAGAATTCGACACAGAGGCTGGGCGCGGCACGACGTTTCGGATTGAACTGCCGATGACGCGCACCACGAGCCCGGCATCTAATTTACGAGACTACGGCCAGCCGTTTGCGCGGCAGACATAATCGCAAATGAGCTACCCAGCCAAAAATCGTGCCTCGAACAAGCCCGCGGCCGCGTCGCGGAATACCGCATTCTTGACGTGCATGGTCGCGGCGAGTCTGACAATTTTCACTTGCGGCTGCATGGGCCACAAAGTGCGCGCGTCGGCACCGGTGACTGTGCCGCCGAAGCCACCAGCTCCGATTTCGACGTCGGGAACGACGAAATCGCCGGATTCGATTCCCGCGCCAACCACGCCCGCGCCAAAGAATCCGGAACCTGCAACGCTTTCGCCGGCTTTGACGCCGAAACCTGATACGGTGAAGCGACCGACAACCGTAGTTCCTGAACCTGAATCTGAACGTCCGCCTGCGCCGGAGATCTCGCCGCAAATGTCACAATCAGATCAAGTGGAACTGACGAAGCAAACCCAGCAGTACGTGACGACCGCGCAAGAGAATTTACATCGCGCGGACGGGCGCGAGCTCAATACGAGCCAACACGACATGGCCGACAAGATTCGCGGCTTCCTGGAACAGGCGCAAGACGCGATCCGAACTTCCGACTGGTCGCGCGCAAAGAACCTATCGCAGAAGGCTTATCTTCTCTCCGTCGAACTGGTCAAGACGCTTTAGTTCGGCATCCCACCGTTCGAATAATTGCTAAGATTGCAGAATGAAGAAGAGGTACGACACCGTCGTCGTCGGCGGCGGAATTATAGGAGTGTCACTCGCGTTTGAGCTTTGCCGCCGGGGACAGTCCGTGTTGGTGCTGGATCGCCAAGAGCCGGGGCGCGAAGCATCCTGGGCCGCAGCCGGTACAATTTCGCCTGCGCCAGACCGCGAATCGCTTGGCATCGCCGCGCTCGGATGTGAGAGTTACCGACTCTATCCCGAATTTGCGGCTGCGATTGAAGAAGCTTCGGGAGAGTCCGCCGGCTTCCATCCCAACGGCGCAATGGAACTATTTCTGGATGATGACGGTGAAGCGGCGCGCGATCGCCGGCTGAAAGAAATTCAGAGCCACGGTATTAGCGCGGAAGCAATTTCACTTGACGAAGCAAAGACCCGCGAGCCTGCCATCAGCCGAGCGACGCGTGCGGCGCTGTGGATTCGAGACGAAGCGTATCTCGACCCGCGCGTGATCACTCAGGTCGCGATCGCCGCAGCGTTGAAGACTGGCGTGAAAATGCGCGATAACAGCGATGTGATTTCCGTCCTGGTCGAACAAGGCCGGTGTAGTGGAGTGCTTGTCGTCGATGCGGAGAAAAATCGCGCAGGGAGGCTTGAAGTTCGCACGGGAGAAAGAATTGCGGCGGACAATGTGGTGATAGCCGCGGGATGGCGTTCCGGAGAAATCGGCGGCGCGGAATCGTATGCGCCGACAACTCCTGTTCGCGGACAGATGGTTGCACTCGGCAAAGTCCCCGGCGCGCCGCGAACAATTCTTCGCTCCTGTCTAGGTTACATGGCCCCGCGCGAGGATGGGCGCACGGTCGTCGGCAGCACACTCGAAAGCGGCACCGCCGAAAAACACACGACGCCCGCCGGCATGCAAAAAATTCTCGCCGCCGCGATAACGATGGCTCCCGGTCTGGCGAGCGCGCCGATTCTGGAGACGTGGGCCGGCGTGCGGCCCGACTCGCCGGATCATTTGCCGATTATTGGACAAACGAACGTCGAAGGGCTGTTCATCGCAACGGGACACTATCGCAACGGAATGCTGCTCGCGCCAGTGACGGCGAAATATCTGACGGAGTGGATTGAAACGGGGCAACCTTCGGCGTGGTTCGAGCCATTCAGCCCGCTGCGATTCGGTGCGACACGCAACGCGTTTACGGCGGGTGAGGGGCCGAAAAAGGGGCACTTTTAGAAAGGGCTTAAACTAGACAGACCTGTCAGTTTGGTTGTTCAAAGAGTTAACAACAAAGTAGGATTACAACACTAGCGAGGAACCGTGCTGCGTTTCCGAAATTCAGGATGCATGGCCTTCGGCGCCACAGCCGGCCTCAGGGTTGAAGCCCACTAGAAACGACGTCCAAATGACGGGGATGAATTCCCGCTCCACCAAACGGCAAATGCCAATGCGGACGGCTCGATGCCTCATGTCAGCCAGCGAAAAAACGCTGGCGGGACATGAGCTACAAAGGCACGCGTAATCTGGTAAGGACGATGCCTGCGC
>DASRQP010000196.1:0-7333 GCA_035696585.1 Candidatus Acidiferrales bacterium
GATCCAACGGACCGCGCGCATTATTACGTCGGCGCGGCGTCCGGCGGAGTGTGGGAGACGAAAAACGATGGCGGCACGTGGGCTCCAGTATTCGATCACGAAGGCTCGTATTCGATTGGCGCGCTCGCGATCGACCCGCAAGATCCCTCGGTTGTGTGGGCAGGCACTGGCGAAGTGAACAGCCAGCGCAGCGTGTCGTATGGCGACGGAGTTTATCGTTCCGATGATGGCGGAGTGAGCTGGAAAAATGTGGGACTGAAATCCTCGGAGCACATCGGGCGAATCGTCATCGACCCGAAGGACACCGACACGGTGTACGTTGCGGCAGCGGGGCCGCTTTGGAGCAGTGGCGGGGACCGTGGACTCTACAAGACTACAGACGCAGGAAAAACGTGGAGCAAGATTCTTTCGGTGGACGAGCACACGGGCGTCGGTGACGTTGCCATGGACCCGGAAGATTCCAATGTTCTGTATGCGGCCGCGTGGCAGCGCGAGAGAAGGCAGTACACGATGATCGACGGTGGGCCAGGGAGCGCTATTTACAAATCCACGGACGCGGGAAAAACCTGGAACAAAGTGACGCGCGGCCTCCCTTCGGTTGACATGGGACGCATCGGTTTCGCGATCTCTCCGGCGGATCACAACGTTGTTTACGCCGAGGTCGAAGCCGCGGATCGCGAGGGTGGAATTTTTCGCTCGACGGATCGCGGCGCCACGTGGGAGCGCCAGACGCCATTCAACGCGCAGGGCATGTACTACGGGCAACTCACGGCGGATCCGAAGAACGTCGACCGGCTCTACATCATGAACGTGATCCTGATGGTTTCCGACGACGGCGGGAAGACGGTGCATCCGCTGGGCGAAAAATGGAAACACGTTGACAATCACGTGATGTGGATCGACCCGAACGATCCGAATTACATGCTGGTTGGCTGCGATGGCGGACTGTATGAGAGTTACGACAGGGCTAAGAATTGGACGTGGAAGGCCAATTTGCCGCTGGCGCAGTTTTACGATGTCTCGGTGGACAATGCGGAGCCGTTTTACTTCGTTTACGGCGGCACGCAGGACAATTTCTCGCTGGGTGGACCTTCGCGCACGGTGAGCGCTTCCGGAATTACCAATGAGGATTGGTTCGTGACGTCGGGCGGCGACGGTTTCCATTCGCAAGCTGACTCGGAAGATCCCAACACGGTGTACGCAGAATCGCAATTCGGCGGGCTGGTGCGCTACGACCGCGCCACAGGCCAGCAAAAGGGAATCAAGCCGCAGGAAGGCGCCGGCGCGCCGCCTCTGCGCTGGTGGTGGGATTCACCGATTATCATCAGCTCGTTTTCGCACACGAGACTCTATTTCGGCGGGAATATCTTATTTCGCAGCGACGACCGCGGGGACAACTGGAAAGCAATCAGTCCAGATTTGAGCCGGCAAATCGATCCCAACACGCTGCCGGTGATGGGCAAAGTATGGGGGCCCGGCGCCGTGGCGAAGAATTCGTCCACTTCGACCTATGGCGAAATTGTGTCGATTTCAGAATCGCCGATGAGAGAAGGCGCTATCTATGTGGGTACCGACGACGGCCTGATTCAGTTCACGCCCGACGCTGGAACAACTTGGAAGAAGCACGAGACGTTCCCCGGTGTGCCCGAGCGGGCATTTGTCTCGCGCGTGGTTGCGTCCAGCCATGACGTGAACACTGTTTATGCCGCGTTCGATAATCACAAGAGCGGCGACTTCCATCCGTATTTGCTGAAGAGCGCGAACCAGGGAGACACGTGGACTGCGATTTCGTCGAATCTTCCCGAAAATGGCGCGGTGCTGGCTTTCGCGGAAGATCCAGTGGACGCGAATCTTTTGTTTGCCGGGACGGAGTTCGGCCTGTACTTCAGCGTGAGTGGCGGCGAGAAGTGGATTCAGCTGAAGGGCGATTTCCCGGTGATTTCCGTTCACGATTTGCAGATTCAGAAGAGAGAAAACGATCTTGTGGTCGCGAGTTTTGGCCGCGGATTTTACGTCCTGGACGACATTACCGCGCTGCGCAATTTGAAGCCGGACGACTTCGATAAGAACAGCGAACTGTTTCCCGTGCGCAAGACGCCGATGTATATCGAATCGATGCGTGTTGGCTTGCGCGGCAACGGATTTCAGGGCTCCGCGTTTTTCAGCGAGCCGAATCCTCCGTTTGGCGCGACGTTCACTTACTACTTGAAAAGCAAGCTGCTGACGAAGAAGGAGCAGCGTGAGAAGGCCGAGAAAGCGGCGGAAAAAGAGGGCAAGACTTTGCCGTATCCCACCGCGGCGGAATTTCGCGCAGAGGCTGAAGAACCCGCACCGGCGCTTTTCTTTACAATCACTGACGCATCTGGAAAAGCCGTGCGCCAAATCCCGGCGACAAGCGTCTCTGGTATTCACCGCACGGCGTGGGACCTGCGATACCCAGCGACGGCTGTACCCGAGCAAGCGCCAAATCCAGAGGAGGAGATTTTTTCGCCTGGCGCGTATCGCGGCCCGCTTGTGATGCCGGGGACGTATACAGCAACACTGTCGCAGCAAGTGGACGGAGTGATATCACAAATTGCCGGGCCGCAGTCGTTTGAAGTTTACGCGCTCGGCGCGGGTGCGATGAAGCCCGAGGATCACGCGGCGCTCGCGGAATTTCAGCAGAAGGTTGCGCGTCTCTACAGCTCGCTCTATGGCGCGCTGCAGACGGCGAACGACCTCAACACTCGGCTCGGCGTAATCACGCGCGCACTCGAAGAAACGCCCGGGGCTTATCCCAAGCTGATTGCGCAAGCGGATGCGTTGAGGCAGAAGAACAGCGAACTTCTGCGAACGCTGCGCGGCGACAATGTGATGCGAGCGACCGGTGCGGCGGTTCCCGAAGCTATTGAAGAGCGTGTTCAGACGATCATGGAGAACGAACGCATGTCGTCTTCACTGCCGAGCGGGACGGACCACCAGGGCTACGAGATAGCGTCGCAAGAATTTGCTCGGGCGCTCGCGCAATTGCGGAACCTGGTGCAGGTGGATCTCGCGAATTTGCAGAAAGCCATGCAGGATGCCGGTGCGCCGTGGACGCCGGGGACAATTCCCAATTGGCCGGAGAAATAAGCAGATTGTGGAGCATTTTTCGTGACATTTTAATTTTTTCGCATGGGAGGCATTAAATGCGTGTCATCACGCGTATTCGTTTGTTTGTTTCGTTGGCGGCTCTTGTAATTTGTGCGCTGGCGGCGAGTTTGCCAGCCGGTGCGCAAACGCTCAGCAAGGATTCACTGTCCGGGATGAACTGGCGGCTGATTGGGCCGTTCCGCGGAGGCCGCGTGGAAGCGGTCACGGGCGTGGCCGGCAATTCGAGTGTTTTCTATTTTGGAGCCGTCGCGGGCGGAGTGTGGAAAACGACGGACGCCGGCGCGTCGTGGAAGCCGGAATTTGAGCACGAATCTGTGTCGTCCATTGGCGCGATTGCTGTCGATCCTAAGGATCCCAATGTTATTTACGTCGGCACCGGCGAGCCGGCGCTGCGCGGCGACATTTCCTACGGCGATGGAATGTATAAGTCAGTGGACGGTGGCGCCACGTGGACGCATATCGGGCTGAACGATACGCGCCACATCGCGAAAATCCTGATCGATCCGCACGATCCGAATATTATTTTTGTTGCGGCGATTGGCCACGCGTATGGGCCGAACGCGGAGCGCGGCGTGTTCCGCTCAACGGACGCGGGGAAGACGTGGCAAAAAGTTCTCTACAAGGACGACAAGACGGGTGCGATCGATATGACGTTCGCGGCACAAAATTCGCACATGCTTTATGCCGCGATGTATCAGGAAGTGCGGACTCCGTGGGGTTTTTCCAGTGGCGGGCCGGGTAGCGGAATTTATAAGTCCACCGACGGCGGTACAACGTGGAAACAGCTCGAGGGTCACGGCCTGCCGGAGGGAGTGCTGGGACGCATCGGAATCGCCGTAGGCGCGGACCCACAGCGCGTTTACGCGCTGATTGAAGCGAAAAAGGGCGGGCTATACCGCTCCGACGACGGCGGCGAAAACTGGCAATTCATCAACGGCAACCATGACTTCACGCAGCGCGCCTGGTATTTCACCAACGTTTATGCCGATGCAAAGAATACAGACACGGTCTATATTTTGAATACGGGAATGTACCGCTCCACGGATGGCGGCCAGACGTTCAAGAGTGTCAACGCGCCGCACGGCGATCGTCACGATCTGTGGATCGATCCGACGGACCCAACGCGCATGATTGAAGCCGACGACGGCGGCGCGACGATTTCTCAAGACGGCGGTCAGACGTGGTCGACAGAAGATAATCAGCCGACGGCGGAGTTTTATCACGTCGCGACAGACGAGCGGTTTAATTATTACGTGTACGGCGCGCAGCAGGATAACTCGACGGTCGCAATTGCGAGCCGCAGCGACTCCGGCGCCATCACACAGACGGACTGGTATGACGTGGGCGGCGGCGAGAGCGGATTCGTTATTCCCGATCCCAAGAATCCCAACATCGTCTATGCCGGTTCCTATGACGGCTTGATCACGCGCTACGATAAGGCAAACGGTCAGGAGCAGGACATCACTGCATGGCCGCTCAATCCCATGGGCTGGGGCGCGGCCACGCTAAAATATCGCTTCCAGTGGACGGCGCCGATTGCAATGTCGCCATTCGACTCGAATACGATTTATCACGGCGCGCAGGTACTGTTTAAGAGCACGGATCAAGGGCAGAACTGGACGGTAATCAGTCCGGACTTGACGCACAACGACAAGAGCAAGCAAGGGTCCGCGGGAGGGCCCCTGACGCAGGACAATACGAGCGTTGAATACTACGACACGCTTTTCGCGATAGCCGAATCGCCCGTCGAACGAGGATTGATCTGGGTGGGCAGCGACGACGGGTTGGTGCACGTGACGCGCGATGGTGGCAAGGCGTGGTCGGACGTGACGCCGAAAGGACTTCCAGATTGGAGCCGCATAGACCTCATCGATCCCTCGGCGCACTCCGCTGGCACGGCTTATCTGGCGGCAGACCGCAGCCGCTGGGACGATTTTCATCCTTATCTTTATAAGACCACCGATTACGGCAAGACGTGGGCGAAAATCACCAGCGGATTGCCGGACAATGTTTTCACTCACGCGATTACCGAGGACACGGCGCGCAAGGGATTGCTCTTCGCCGGAACGGAAACGGGAGTCTACGTTTCGTTCGACGACGGCGCGCGGTGGCAATCGCTTCAGTTGGATTTGCCAACCGTGCCGGTGCACGATCTGATCGTCCACGGAAACGATTTGATTATCGCAACGCACGGGCGCGCTTTCTGGAGCCTGGACAACATCACGCCGCTGCGCGAGATGAATTCTGAGGACGCGAACGCGGACACTCACTTGTTCAAGCCTGCAACGGCATATCGGTTCCGCGGCGGCCGGTTCCGCATTCCCGGAGGTTTTGCAGCCGGGGAGAATCCTCCTTCAGGAGCGGTGATTGATTATTCGTTGAAGACCGAAACGAAGCAGCCGATCACGCTCGAGATCATGGATTCGAGCGGAAAGGTGATTCGCAAGTATAAGAGCCAGGGCGAGAAGTCCGATGCTGAAGAATCGCCGGAAGCATCATTTTTCAGAGGCGGAAGAGCGGCGCTGCCCGCAAAGGCCGGCCTGAACCGGTTCGAATGGGATTTGCGATATGAGTCGCCCAGCTCGGTGCCGGGCGCGGTTTCGTGGGGCGGACGGCCAATCGGGCCGCTGGCTGTTCCCGGAAACTACCAGGTCAAATTAACAGTGGCGGGGAAAAGTTATACAGCTCCGCTTAAAGTCGAAGAAGATCCGCGCATTAAAGTTTCACAGGAAGATCTGCAGAAGCAACTTGATTTCAGCCTGCAAATTCGCGGACGTGTCACGGAAGCTCATGACACCGTGAATCAGATCCGCGACATTCATGGGCAGCTTACCGCGCTCGAAAAGCGGCTGGCGGATGACAAGAAAACGAAAGCCACAGCCGACGCCGCGAAAGACCTCGACAAGAAATTCACGGATGTCGAGGAGGCGCTGATTCAGGTGAAATCGAAAACCGGCGAAGATCCGCTGAATTTCCCGATCATGATCGCGGATCAAATGATGGCTCTCGACAGCACGGTTCAGAGCGCCGATACAGCGCCAACGCAGTCATCGCATGAGGTGTTTGATCTATTGAGCAAACAGCTCGACGAGGAGATCTCGAAATACCGGCAACTGAAGGACAAGGACCTCGTCGACTTCAACAAGCGGATTCGCAGCGAGGATATTCCGGCGATCGCAGCTCCATCTCCGCACGGAGATGCGTCCGGCGGCGACACCCGCTGACGTCGCGAATTCGCAGCACGAAGGCCGCGCTAGTTACCCCCTTATTGCGCGGCCTTTTTTTCGTGTCTTGAGACAGGGTGCTGCATGTCGTATGATTCCCATCGCAATGGAAAAAGCTAAAGAACCAATCTGGAAACCCGTCACGCACTGGATTGGCGCGGGCGGGGGCTGGCTGCTTCGCCACGTCGTCAGCGGCCTGGCCGCAACGGGCATCACGCCAAACGTGCTGACTGTTGTCGGCATGGTCGTTAATGTGTGGGCGGCCGTGCTTTTTGCCTATGGCGAATTTCGCGGAGCAGCAGCCGTTCTTTTCCTCGCTGGTTTTCTCGATATGGCGGACGGGCAGGTGGCGCGTCGCGCGGGCCGCGTCACGGCCTTTGGCGCGTTCCTCGACTCCACGCTTGATCGATATTCCGATCTGGGACTTTACATGGGCCTCGTCGTTTATTACACGCTTGTCGGAAGACCGTTTTACATGGGGCTTGCCGCGGTGGCGATGGCGAGTTCCTTCATGGTGAGCTACGCGCGAGCGCGAGCCGAGTCGCTGATTCCTCTCTGCAAAGTCGGTTTCCTGGAGCGGCCGGAGCGGCTCGTCTTGCTGATTCTTGGCGGAGCGTTTCGGAGAATGGCGCCAGTTCTGTGGGTGATTGCAACGTTCTCCACGCTCACCGTGATTCATCGAGTAGTCTACACTTGGCAGGAAATTCACGCGGGACGGCTGATTCCCGGTAATCGCGAGCCGTTCTGAAATTCTAGTTGATGGTTTTAGGAAGCCCTCATCTTAAGAATTATTTCTGCGTGCGATTTGTTCCTCGACCGGCGCTTCGACGATGGCGTGAACGCGGTCGCGTAGTTCTTCCGTTTGTTCCTTCGACATTCCCTTCGTCTCAATCGTGTCGTGCAAATAAACCGTAATTCTGCCGGGATTGAGCATCCAATCGCCGGTGCGATGGAATTCGTACGAGCCGACAATGCTC